>CAZZJY010000122.1:0-5208 GCA_964654895.1 uncultured Nitrososphaerota archaeon | reverse complement strand
CTCAAGTCCGAGCGGGAGGTTCAGAGTATCCATTATCTCGGTTAGGCGCATGGCTATGGCATTCCCGGTCTCTGCAGGGGACGCTTCCTCAGTATCTATGCCGAAAGCTGCAGCCATAACATCCAACTTATCAGGTATGGCGGGGGCATTAAATTCCAAGACGTATGGTTCTGCCACTGCTACTGAGACACCGTGGGGAAGGTTGCACTTCACCGCAAAAGTGTAGGCAATCCCGTGAGCCAGACACAGACCTGTATTCAAAAATGCCATGCCTGCGAGAAGTGAGGCCAGAGAGAGTCCTGTCCTAGCTTCGATGTCCTCCCCATTTGAGTATGCCCGCTCCAAGTACTCGTCAGAGAGGCTCATGGCCTCGAATGCCAACGACTCGGTTATTGGGGTGGAGTCCAGGCTCATGAATGATTCCATGGCATGGCAGAGGGCATCTATCCCGGCGGAGGCTGTTGAGTTGGGCGAAGCGGTCACCGAGAGGGTCGGGTCCACAACTGTTAGTGAGGGATATAGAAATGGGTGTGATATGGCAAGTTTCTTCCCCTTATCAACAACTACAGAGATGGGTGTTACCTCGGAGCCAGTCCCCGATAGGGTGGGGATTGTGATCACGGGAGGGCCTCTTTTGGTTATGGGCTCTCCTTTGAAGTAGGAGAGTGGGTCCTTCTCGTTTGCCGCCGCGACTGATGCGACCTTTGCCATGTCTAGTGTGCTGCCACCACCAATGCCGACGACCAGAGAGGGTTTCGCTTCACGGGCTTTTTCTGCCAACCTTGTGACCAAGGAACTGCTAGGCTCGGGGGAGACTTCGTTGAATTCCAGTACAGGGCAGACTGAGGAGATCATTTTAGAGATTTTGGAATAGCCCTCTGTCTTGCAGACGTTCTTTCCACTCACGATGAGGGCGGTTTTTGGATCGAACTTTTTCAGCTCCTCAACGAGTCTATCCAGGGCGTTGATGCCAAAGACGACCCTGGTCGGGGTATGGAAGGTGTAGACTCGAAAGAGCGGGTGGTAAAATTTTGAACTCATATCGATTTAACACCACTTAAATAAATAACGCTTTTAAAACACTTAAGAGTTATGAGGACTTGGTGGTCAATACGATAACACGAGAAGAGATCTGGGAGATCCTGGAAGGTTACGATTCAAAGAATGTCACGGTAGGGTCTTTGGGGAGCCACTCTGCTCTGGACATTTCGGACGGCGCGAAGGATGAGGGCCTCAGAACGGTGGTGGTCTGCCAGAAGGGGAGGGAGGGCCCTTACCTCAAATACAAGAGAATTGTTGACGAATGCGTCGTGCTGGAGAAGTTTTCAATGATCGTGCAAGAGGAGGTCCAGACGAGGCTTAGGAGGCTCAACACCATCTTCGTTCCCCACAGGGCTTTCTCAACATATGTCCCGTATGATGATATCGAGGGGAAGTTCGCCCTACCGATCTTCGGAAACAGATACATTCTCAGGGCAGAAGAGAGAAGCTGTGAGAGAAACCAGTATTACCTGCTGGAGAAGGCAGGGATAAGGCAACCGAAGAAGTTCAAGTCTCCATCAGAGATAGACAGACTTGCTATAGTGAAGGTCCAAGAGGCTAAGAGGAAGATTGAGAGGGCTTTCTTCACCGCGACTGACGAGAAGGACTTCTGGAGGAAGGCAAATGAGAGAATAGAGAAGGGGATTATAGGGGAGGAGGAAGTGAAGAGGGCAGTGATAGAAGAGTTCGTGCTGGGCACTTATTTCAACTTCAATTACTTTTACTCGCCCTTGAGGGGAGAGGTCGAGTTTATGGGGATCGACAGAAGGCTGCAGACTGACCTCTACGATTTTGTTTCCCTGCCGGCGAGGCAACAGCTGGAGGTTGATGTTGTCCTCCAGAATATTGAGATCGGGCACATGGGAGCGACAATAAGGGAGTCCATGCTAGAGAAGGTATTTGAGTTAGGGGAGAGGTTTGTCGAAGCCACCAAGAGAGAATATCCCCCAGGGATAATAGGACCATTCGCGCTGCAGGGCGCGGTGACCAAAGACCAAGAGATAGTTATCTTTGATGTTTCCCCCAGAGTCCCAGGAAGCCCTGTGATTGGAACAACAAGTCCATACACCAAGTACGCGTACGGAGTTCAGATGAGCGTCGGTAGGAGGATAGCCAAGGAGGTAAGGGAGGGGGTCGAGACCGGAAGGTTGAAGGAGCTGGTGACCTAATGGGCTGCATTGCCACCATAGGATCCCATTCCGCGCTTCAAATACTAAAGGGGGCGAAGATGGAGGGCCTCAAGACCCTCCTACTCTGCCCGAAGGAGAGGGGGGACTTCTACGCCAGGTACGGGCTCGCCGACGAAATAATCAAGATCGACGGTCCGGAAGATTTGCTGAGGGAGGAGCTGCAGGAGGAGCTCCTCCGGAGGGGTGCAGTCTTTGTGCCCCATGGAACTCTCATCTCTGGCGGGGGCTTGGAAGAGTTCGAAAGAAAGTTCAAACCCCCGATCTTTGGTAACCGGAGAATCTTCAAATGGGAATTTGACAGGGCTTTGAAGGATCACCTCCTCAGGGAGGCCGGGATAAGGACACCCAAGAAGTTTGACTCTGTAGAAGATGTGGACAGACCTGTCATAGTGAAACTCCCGGGAGCGGAGGGAGGAAGGGGGTACTTCATTGCAAGGGATGGAAAGGATCTCAAGAGTAAGATGAAGGATACGGTCAGGAGGGGGCTGTTGAAGGAGGATGAGTTAGAGAAGATTTTCATTCAGGAGTACATCCTTGGGGTAACGCTCTACCCGCACTACTTCTACTCACCCTTGCTCGGTAGGCTGGAGCTCCTCGGTTGCGACAGAAGGTACGAGAGCAACGTGGATGGTATAGGCAGGATATGCGCCAAAGACCAGCTGGAGCTTGATCTGATACCTACCTTCAGAGTGATAGGTAACCTGCCCATTGTGCTAAGGGAGTCCCTCCTCCCAGAGATCTTCGATGCGGGCGAGAAGTTCGTAGCAGCCGCTGGGAGGCTGGTGCCCCCTGGCATGATAGGACCGTTCTGCCTAGAGATGATATGCGATGAGGACGGGAAGCTCTACACTTTCGAGTTCTCAGGGAGGATAGTCGCAGGCACAAACCTTTTCATTGATGGTTCTCCTTATAGTAGTCTGCTATTCGATGAGCCTATGAGCATGGGGAGAAGAATAGCAAGGGAGATTAAACTGGCACTTTGTGAGGGGAAAATAGGCAAAGTCACCACCTAGCGGGCGGATGGCAGTGTATCATATAAGGTGCGAAAAGGGGGATGTTGCGGAAAGGGTAATAGTTTGCGGAGATCCTGGGAGAACAAGGAGAGTTTCGACGTTTTTGAGGGAGCCAAGACTCGTAAATGAGTATAGGGGGCTCCTGACATTCACGGGTATTTACAAAGAAGTTGAAGTGACGGTCTCCACGACTGGGATGGGCACACCGTCGGCTGCCATTGTAATGGAAGAGTTGGCAGCGCTGGGAGCGAAGTATGTGATAAGGGTCGGCACGACGGGCGGGATCGGGAGAGACGTGGAGCTTGGAGACATTATTGTGCCAACTATGGCTGTGCCATTGGATGGTACATCCAAGGCGTACATAAGAAAGGGAGGGAAGACTGTTGCAGATGAGGAGATGGTCAAAATGCTGATCAAGAACCTAGAGGGCACCAGGCATCATGTGGGACCTATCTGCACAAGTGACACCTTTTACTTGGAAGAGGAGGAGGACGCGGAGTATTGGGCGTCCAGGGGAGTCCTGAGCTTTGAGATGGAATGCTCGGCGATATTCGCAATAGGTTCCTTAAGAGGGTACAGGGCAGCTGCCGTTCTGACTGTCACTGGGAAGATATTCGGCAGGGGAGATAGGGTACTCGACACCGATAAAACAACCACGAGTGTCGAAAGGTCCATAAGGGCGGCGCTGGAGACGCTCAGTTTTTTGAGATGATTCGCCATGAAAAATTGATTTAGGTGTTTAAAAAACAGATCCGGCAAGTCCTTTGCAAATGATATGAGAAGAGAACTAATGATTTCTTTGCCTGTTAGAACAGTATTGGAGGCGGGCTTCCAACACTTTGATGTAGGTTAATACAAGATAAATTAAAAGAATGTTAAGCACATTGTATATACGCCGCAGTTGAGGTCGAAGCGAGCCTGTAGCGGCACCGAGGCAAAGCAGTTCGGTCTGTGACCCTTCGGGGAAACAGATCGGACGAGGTTGCGCAGGTGCAACGGACAGGATGCAAGACGAGGACGATCCAGGGCGTCAGGACAAAATCGGACGCCACGACCGCGGGAAGTCTTGCATGGGAAGGTCGGAAGGAAAGGCTCTTCCATGGGGGGCCTGGAATTCTGACTTTCTCCTCAAGGTCGGCCTCAACTGCGGTCTCTATTTTGGACTCCCAATTTTCAGGATTCTTCGGTTGGTGTGATGCATAAATTTAAAATCCATATGAATAGTGTCTGATCTAAGGTTATGAAGACTCATAAGCACTACCTTGAACTTGTAGAGGAGATAAGGTCTTTAGTGGATGCCATAAACTTTGGGACCTCTCTGGTCATAGTTGAAGGCCAGAACGATGAAGCTGCTTTGAGGGAATTCGGTCTTAAAACGCCAGTTCTTAAGTTCAGAGGCACTGGGCATTCAGAGGCGCTTTTTATTGACGAGGTCTCTCAAGACTATAGGGGGAGGAGTGTGGCTGTGATCTTGGACTTTGATGAAGAGGGGACAAGAATGGCTGATCGCATTAGCAGGGAGCTTGAGGAGAGAGGCGTGAAGATTCAACACTACTTTAGGAGGAAGCTTAAGGAGATCCTATTGAGGGAGGGCGTCAGGCATGTGGAGGAGATAAGGGCGATTAAACAAAAGGCACTTTCTTAGGAGGGAAAAGTCCATTTATATCTGCAACTTGAAAAAGAACGGAGAGGGCAAAAGAGTTGGTCCAAGTCGGGTTTGAGCCTAAAATTGTTTTCATCTGCCCCCTGTGTGGTAAGGAAGTTGAGGTGGTGTATGAGAGGGGCAAGGGTGGTTGGGGCTCTGAGCACGCTAATTGCCTCAATTTCACAGTACTTCGAACCCTGCCCATAAGCCAACCAACGACTTATGGCCCATTGGTCTTCATAACGCTCGAGTCAGATTTTTCTGTCATGGAAGCTGTGGAAAAACTAAGGGAGGTTCTGAGCGAGGAGATCGATTTTTC
>CAZZJY010000121.1:0-3634 GCA_964654895.1 uncultured Nitrososphaerota archaeon | reverse complement strand
GTGGATAAAATTGTCTTCTGAACCAGCAGTTTACACCATCGTTATTGATGGAAAGCGGCTTCTCGCACTCTCACTTCTTGTGGCCTTCACCATATCTGTCGCCAGCATATACGTCTCTGGCTTCTACATAACCCAAGATCTTTCATTGCCACTCCATGGTCAATCGGTCCTCATAAACGGGACTCAGGTGCAATTCGGCGGAACCGTTCAACTTTCTGCCGGGGCTCCCTTCTCAGTCAACTTCACAGTGGCATTTTCAGAAGGCTACTTCACCCCTTCCGGCGAGTATTACGCCCCTCCACAATACTACCCGCCGGGAGGTTATTACTCCCTCTTCCCTGTAACAAGCGTGCAGGCCCACAGAGCCATAATATCTGTTTACAACAACCAGACATATGCTCCGTGTGGGCTCAGCTATGATGGTAACGCACTAAGTCCTGGAGGGTTTGTCACTTACAACTACGATCTCCAACCATTACCGCCTGGCGAGTACATAATCAAGTTCATGGTCTGGTCCGACTGGATCAGCTCAGGCGGCAACAGGATAGCCGACAACTCTGGAGGTTATGTGAAAGTGGTGGTGACCTGATATGTTAAAATTGATAGGGAATAAACGCAGATTTGCCTCTGGCTTTCTCGCACTCTCTTTACTGTTTTCTATATCGCTCATGGTGGTCGCCCCTGTGTCAGCCGCCGCCCTGACAATCACATTTGACAGCGATACCCTGATCTATGTCCAAGGGGAGACCGCCACCATAACCTTCGGCTACGCCCCAAGCACTCCCATCCTCATAGAGGTCAGAAACTCGACGAATCATCCTGTCTTCGCTTGGGAAGACACGACTAACTCCTCCGGAATCTATGTCCTGCGCATGAGGATGGACTTCTCTCCCGGACAATACACGCTCTACGCCAAGGCCCAGCAGACTATTACCACTAAGATCTTCAATATCTCACAGCCCTTTATCTCCATAACTCAACCCATTGCGCTGAGAGCGGATCTTTCAAACACATCGATACCCACATCGATCTACTACTACTTCAACGGCTCAACGATCCGCATAGCCACAGCTGTCTACGCTCCAAACGACCACTTTGAACTCAGGGTCAACGCCACCTCGATCGGCCTTGGGCTTATGAACTACACATCCTCAGATGTCAGCTCAACGGTATTTCCGTACGGTAATGGCAAGCTCTACCGTTTCGTCCTAAACCTCACCGTGCCCAATGATTACTCAGATGTGGGTGGAAGGACCGTAGATCTGAGCGCTGTTAGTACTTACGGCGGGGATTTCAAACCCTTCATAATAGTGCTCAACGTAAACCCGCGCGAGGATCCAACTCTCGGACTTTCTGGGTCCACGACTGACTTTAGGACTATACCTGACTTCACGAACATAACAGACTTAACCTTCGAGAAGTTCATAAACGGAACGTCTATCGGCAAGATCATCTTCCTCGACCCCGTGAACCTCTGCGATAATACCACCGTGAATGCCCTAATGAATCTTGGAAATAACCTTGATGTAGCCCTCGCGAGGATGTCCCTGAACACCGCTGCCGATGCGCTGGCTGCCCTGAACAAGTCTTCCGCCCTATACATGTACAACCTTCCCTTCATTTACCCGCCCGGCATACTGAAGGACGGCGTGCCTGTCGTCCTCTCAGGGCAGACCTCCGGAGGTCCAGTAATCTCCCTCGCTTGGGACAACTCGACAAAGACTCTCCAGTTCAACGTGACCCACTGGACGACCTATGAGGCGGACGGTCAGCCACCCTCGGTCACGATAATCTCCCCCCAGAACGCCTCCTACGCTACCGCACACATCCCGATAAACGTCTCAGCAGCGGATCCCTCAGGCATCTCTAAGGTGATCGCAGAGATCAACGGAATCACAAATTACACCCTGACCCTCTCCAACGGCTACTATGTCAACTCCTCAGCCATCTCCTTTGATCAGGGCTCCAACACAATCAGGATATACGCCAACGATACCCTGAATAACGTCAACTCCAGCCAATTTGTCACATTCACCGTAACGGTGGACCAAGCTCCACCCACTGTGACTTCCACCACCCCAGCCAACAACACATACATTGCTCAGAGCACCTACTACGTTATGGCAAACTACACCGATCTCGGAACCGGTGTCAACGCATCTGCTGTGCGTCTCCTCTTCGACGGTGCGGACGTCACCGTTTACAGCGTAATAACAGCCAACTACTCCAGATACAACTTCACGGGAGTTCCAGACGGCTCTCATGCCGTGGCTCTCTTCCTCGCCGACAATGCCGGAAACACTGTCTGGTACAACTGGACGTTCTATGTGGATACCCCACCACCATCTGTCACACCCGTGTATCCGGAACCTGGGGAGACCATCAACAGGGGCAACGCTACCATAATCGCCTCCCTCTCAGATGCCCTCTCGGGCGTCTATCTACCCTCGATACGTATATATGTCGATGGGACCAACGTCACCTCCTCAGCCACCATAAACCAGACCCACGTATCCTACACCCCGTCCCCACCTCTCACCGACTCCGAACACACCGTCTCGATAACAGCCGCAGACCTCCTCGGCAACACTCTTGTGACCAACTGGTCATTCACGGTGGATGCCCCGCTCTCCTACGCTTACATCTACATGAACCAGACCGGTGGCTCCACAATCTACGTCAATACGCCGGTCGCGTTCAACATCACGGCATACAACATCCACGACTATGGCAAGTCTGGGGTTGTATTCACGCTCTACCTTGCCAATACCCCTGTCTACACGGCACCCGCAACAGACGGCAGCGGGCTCTCGTCCTTCACGTACATCTTTGACACAACACCAGGTGGAACAATATTTGCGAGGAAGGACTCCATATCCACGAACACCACATCGCTCACAGTGGTGCCCCCGCCTCCTCCAGTCCCTGACACGATAACGCTCACCTCAAACGCAACCGACATCGAAGCCGGCGACTACGTCCTCTTCACCATAAGTGCTAAGAAGTCCGGCAGCCCGCTCAACGGGACCTACGTCGACCTCTACCTCAACAACACCTTTATCAGGAGGTTCGGTCCGACGGACGGGACTGGCAACAGCACTTACTTGAGGCTCTTCCCTGCAACCGGGATCTACAACTTCATCGCACGTTCGTATGACGGAACGGTCGGGTCGTCCGCCCTCACGATAAATGTGACAGCACCCCCGCCACTGGTGGAGAACACGACCCTCCCCGCTAATACCCCAACCGATGTTGTCCTGGATAGAGAGATCTTTGCCTCGTCATTTGCCCTCGTTGCAGACACAACAACCGGGGCAAATGTGACCGTGGTCCTCACCAATGAGACCGTTCCTATCGCCAACAGTACATTCGGCGCCTTCAACTTGACAATCCAGAAGGAAGACCCTGCGGCCTCTGTGAACGCAACAATAAACTTTAAGGTTACGCAGGAGTGGGTCACAACCAATAACATAGACAAGTACTCGGTAGCACTCTATCGCTACAACGGGACTGCATGGGAGGCGCTGAGTACCTCATACACAGGTGAGGATGCCCCCTTCGTCTACTACTCCTCTCTGGTGCCCGGCTTCTCACCTTTCGCACCAGCCGGCAACTCCACAGCTGACACGACGCC
>CAZZJY010000120.1:0-3626 GCA_964654895.1 uncultured Nitrososphaerota archaeon | reverse complement strand
AAACTGAAGGAAGAAGGCATGACTAACCTCTGGGATAGGTGGGCTGCCCAGGAACAGATAAGGTGCAAGTCTTTCTGTGCCAAAGGCCTCAGTTGCCAATTCTGCAGCAACGGTCCTTGCAGGATAATACCTGGCAAACTTGAGAGGGGAGCCTGCGGCATGGATGGAGACGGGATGGCAATAAGGTACATGCTGCTCAGGAACGCGATGGGCCTCTCAACATACACATACCACGCACGTGAGGTGGCAAAGACCCTCATTGCTACCGGGGAGGGCAAAACCCCATTCAAGATCTCTCATGTCGACAAACTCAGAGACTTTGTCGGGAAACTTGGACTTAACCCAAACAGCCCTGCTGACCGCCTTGCTGTGGAACTTGGACACTATATTTTGTCCGCAATAAACAGTGACTCCAATGCGATTTTGAGGACCGTTGAGGTATTTGCAACCCCTGGGAGGATCGCGGTATGGAAGAGGCTAGGTATACTGCCTGGAGGCCCGGCAAACGAGCAGATAGACGCCATATCGCACTGCCTGACTAACGTAGATGGTGACTACGTCTCCCTTGCAAAGACTGCGATGAGGCTTGCTCTATCGTGTATATACGGTTCGCTCATACCTCTGGAATACGGTCAGGACATACTCTTCGGAACTCCTAAACCCCACAGAATGAACTTTGACTTTGGCATTTTGGATCCATCATACGTAAATATTGTTGTAAACGGTCACGAGCCCTTTGTTGGCATAGCCCTCATAGAACATTGCAGAAAGTCCGAGGTCCAAAACTCAGCCAAGATGGCTGGGGCCAAAGGAATTAGAGTCATTGGATCGATCGAGACTGGGCAGGAGATCCTTCAGAGGGTGGATGCTGATGGCGTATTCGTGGGCATGACGGGGAACTGGATATCAATCGAGCCACTCATAGCCACAGGCGCTGTGGACGTGTTTGCTATGGACATGAACTGCTCCCCTCCGTCGCTTGAAGAGTATGTGCCAAAGTATCCAACCACCTTTGTCTCAGTCTCCCCACTAGTAAACATAAGGGGTGTTGACAAGCACATTGACTACTCTCCTGAGAACGTAAAGTCCCAGGCTGAGCAGATAGTGAGTCTTGCAATTGAAAACTTTAGGAGGCGAAAGGGGGCAGGTCTGAAAATACCGACGAGGGTTCAATCTGCGGTTGTCGGCTTCTCAATAGAGTCAATACTCTCCCTCTTGGGAGGTAGCCTAAACCCCTTACTAGAGGCGATAAAGAGAGGGCAGTTGAAGGGCGTGGCAGGTCTTGTTTCCTGCACAAGTATCGGAAATGGCCCTCACGATCTGCCGACGATAACAATGGCTAAAGAGCTGATAAAGCGAGACATCCTTGTACTCTCCATGGGATGCGGCAATGCTGCGCTTCAAGTTGGCGGGCTTTGTGCACCTGAAGCCAGCGATCTGGCGGGTCCAGGATTAAGCTCGCTCTGCAAAGCGCTGGGCATTCCTCCAGTTCTCTCCTTTGGCACATGTACGGACACTGGCAGACTCTCGATACTGGTCTCGGAGGTCGCGAAGGCGATGAACGTTGACGTCCCTGACCTACCGGTGGCCGTTACTGCACCTCAATACATGGAGCAAAAAGCCACCATCGACGCTGTCTTTGCACTCGCCTTCGGGGTCTTGACACACGTCTCGCCCACGCCCCCAATTACTGGCGGAGCCAGACTGATGAAATTACTTACAGAGGACCTTAAGGAGATAACTGGGGGAAGCCTCCTCCTGGAGAACGACATGGTCAAGGCGGCAGACGCTTTGGAGTCCCACATTCTTGCCAAGAGGAGGGCTCTGGGGATTGATTAGGATCTGCGTGGTTGTGGGATCACTTCTCGTGTCCTTGCCCATGCCTGTGACTGACAATGCGAAAGTGGCTCCAACTGCTAATGGCAGTAGGTAGCGCTGCAGCTTTAAATACCAATAATGTTACAACCTGAGCTCTCTCACTTCCACCGATATGGCGTCTCTACTCGTGATCAGTCTCTTCTTTACCTCCTCAATGCCGGTGTTCAGCTGCCCAACATCCGCAACCACCACCCACTCAGCAATCTCCCCTTTCTTTATCGTTCTAGAGTTGCTGCTCAGGAGGTCCACGTTGAGATCGCCGAGAGCCCTGGCTGCCCTCGCCAGAGCGCCTGGTCTGTCAGGTATCATCAGTCGCATTTCTACAAGTTTTGCCTGCGAGCCTGCAAAAAGCCTTACCACGACACTTTTGTCTTCCCTGTCGAGCCTAACTGATACATAAGATCCCTCTTTCATTCCCAGCTCGGCCCTAATATGTGCAGGAATTGTTATCCTCCCTTTCGAATCTACCTTTACAATCTCTTGCTCGTGTGCCATATTTCCCACTAATTATTTTTCAGTGTGGGCTTAATAATATCTTCTCATTGCTAAGGCTTAAAAAGGTGTAATGCCTATTTTATTCCACCTAACATCGCTTTCGGAGGTGAACAATGTGGCTGAAGAACCAGCGAAGGAAGCACAACCAAAGGAAAGGCAAGCAATGCCTAGAGACGTTATCTTGGTGGGCAAGAAACCAATTATGAGCTACGCTATGGCTGCTCTCATGCAGCTAAAGGAGAGTGGCGAAATTACCATAAAGGCAAGAGGAAGAGCTATCTCTGCTGCGGTTGATGTGGCTGAGGTAGTCTCCAAGAGGTTCTTGAGCGGCGACGCTGTTGTCAAGGACGTGGCAATAGGTACCGAACTAATCGGAGAACCACCCAGAAACGTCTCGACGATAGAAATAAAGCTATCAACAAAGAAGTAGAAAACCATCAACCAAATTTGATAGCCTTTTCTTTTTTTCTCTATCCTTGGTGATACCAATTAAAGAGGAGGCTTATATACTCGTCTGAGTAACTTTTTCAGGATTAATATGAATGTCTCGGAAATCTTTTCAAAGGCTGCGGACTATACTAAAGCGATCTTGTCAAGATTTGGTGACCTTATTATACTTTTAGTGGTATCCATAATTCCCATTGTAAATCTTATCGCAATAGGATACTATGGAAGAATTATAAAGGACCGCTCCGATTCTCAGGCTCCACCAAGACTTAATAGTTTCTGGGAACTCTTCATTGATGGACTTAAAGTCCTTGTGGCCGGTCTGATCTGGTCCATCCCCGTGATCATTATATTTCTAATCACATTCGTTCCAATATTCACCATAATGCGTTGGGAGCATATGATGACATACATGACGCAACCCACGGCGCTCTTGAGGTTCGCGTCTTTCATACTCCTGATTTTGATGCTCGTCATAGCCTTCGGAGTATTCATCATAGCGAGTGTTGGAATTGTCCACATGTTCAAAACTGGGTCTTTCGGGAAGGCGTTCGCCGTGGGAGAGCTGGTAAGTATAATAGGCAAGATAGGCCTCTTCAGGTACCTTTTCTGGATCATCGTGGCGGCTGTTTTTGGGGCGGTTGTAAGTGGACTTAGCATGATACCCGTAATCGGCTGGATCATATCTGACCTGCTCAGTATCATTTTACTGATATTCCTTGCAAGGAGCATCGGATTGATGTATGATTCAGCTGTGGTTCCTTCTGCTGCGCAAAAGGCACAGCAAGCCTCAGGATCGCCGCCTA
>CAZZJY010000119.1:0-11870 GCA_964654895.1 uncultured Nitrososphaerota archaeon | reverse complement strand
AAGCCAGCTCCTTTGCTCGGGCAACACACTGAAGAGGTTCTCACAAATCTTCTAGGGTACACCAAAGATCAGATAGCCGCTCTGAGGAGCGAGGGTGCCATATAAAAGCATCCCCTCCACACCTCATGGATTTCTTGTGGTTGGCTTGTCCAATCGAATCGCCGAGCTATTAACAGCTGGCTCCTTCATCTCAGGTCAACAGATTGCGAAAGATTTTGGTGTTAGTAGGACTGCGGTTTTCAAGAGAATCCAACAGCTCAGAAAACTCGGATACTGTATAGAGGGTGTACAAAAGAAAGGCTACAGGCTTGTGCCAAGGTTTGATGGTCTTCTACCACTCGAGATAAAGGCGAGACTAAAGACCAAGATTTTTGGCAAAGAGATAACAACGCTGGACTCGGTAGACTCGACCCAGGCTTACCTAAAAAAACTGGCCGAAAAAGGGTCCCCGGAGGGCACCTTAGTTCTGGCTCTGGAGCAAACCCATGGGAGGGGCAGAATGAGTAGGCCTTGGTCATCCCCGCGAGGGGGGCTCTGGTTCAGCCTGCTCCTACGCCCTTCCATACCTCCGAGGGAGCTGCACAAATTGACCCTCCTCTTTGGCGTTGCAATCGTCGCATCCTTAAAACCATTTGGAATCGATGCAACTTTAAAGTGGCCAAACGACGTCCTTGTGGGGCGGAGAAAGCTGTGCGGCATACTTCTTGAGGCCTCAACAGAGGCGGATCGCGTGGGGCATGTTATCGCAGGCATAGGTATTAATGTCAACAACTCGTTTGTCGACCTGCCAAGCGAAATACGCAACTCTGCGGTTTCTATACGCGACCTCCTTGGCACCAAAATAGATAGGGCTGAGTTGCTGTGCGGGATTTTAAAGAACTCCGAAGATTTATACCTAGAGGCCTCGGAGAGGGGCTTTTCAAAGATCCTATTGCTCTGGCGCACGAGCTCCTGCACGCTTGGACAGAAGGTAGAGGTCTCATTACCGGATGGGATTTTGAGCGGGCTAGCTGTTGACATAGACGAAGATGGGTACTTGGTGGTCAGGTGCCCTGACGGTCTTAAAAAGATATACTCCGGGGACGTCACTCTCCTTTAACGCTGGACCCCTTGGCGAGACCCCTGTCAATGATGAAAAGCCTTCTTCTTATCTCAGCCTGCAGGTTCTCCGGCAGCCCAGGTAGCCCTGGATCCAAGAACCCCTTTACCAATATGCTTATCGCCTCGTCAGGCGGGATTCCTCTGGACATGATGTAATGGAGTTGTTCCTCTTGGAGCTTGCCTATGGCTGCCTCGTGGGAGAGTTCAGTATCTGAGTGTTCCGCAATCAGTTCAGGTATGGCTATCACTGATGCGGTTGGGCAGAGGATCATTCCCCTGCACTCTAAGTGCCCCTTGGTATCCCTGCTCTGGCCGATTATCTGACCCCTGTTGTAAACTTTGGAAGTACCTGTGGCGAC
Organism: uncultured Nitrososphaerota archaeon; assembly: GCA_964654895.1. Lineage (GTDB taxonomy): Archaea > Thermoproteota > Methanomethylicia > Methanomethylicales > Methanomethylicaceae > WYZ-LMO10. Next base: position 10,410 of record CAZZJY010000119.1, on the reverse strand, counting down.
CACCTTGAACACCGATTCCCCCGAGCTCCCTTCTTCCATTAGTATTATTCTGTTTCCAAGGTCTATTATGGAATCCTTGCTTGCATATATGATGGTGTTGAATTTTGCCTTTGCCCCCCTCCCCAGCAGGTATGCCGTTGGGTAGCTTTGTATGTCCCGGACAGGCCTGATGAGCACATAATTTGATATGAAAACCCCTCCCTCCTCAATAATCGCGCCCGTCCTAGGTCTAACGTAAGTCTCCTCTCCCCAGCTATGTATCATTGTAAAAATGACCTTGGCATTCTTCTTCACGTAAAATTCCGTTATTCCCAGATGTGCCGCCCTCTTGGCTCTATTCCCAACGGTGCATCCCGTAACAATATTGATCTCTGACCCTTCCTCAGCTATTATTATGTTATGCGGTGCTTGGAGAAGTCCTTCGGAGTCGATGAAAAGGCATGCCTGTACTGGTTGCGTTATCTTCTCATTCGCTAATGCCCTTATGAAATACCCCTTTGTCCTATTGAGTTCTGCGGTTGCGGTATACTTGTCCTGCTCCACTGATAGAGCCTTCCAGTAATACTGCCTCAACCAATCGTACTTCGAGAGGGCATCATCAATCGGCATCAACTCTAGACCTTTTATCTTAGATGCAAGCTGCGATAGAATGACCGAGTGATCGAGCTGGAAATATATGCCGCCTTTTTTCTCCGACAGCTCCACTCCAACCTCAAGCGCCTTGTTGGGCGCGTCGTCTGGAATAGCATCTCTTGAGACCGCTTTCCCGGTAAATCTGCTAAGGTCAACGTCATTTCCAAATGATGCTTTCTTATTCAGCGCCTCCATAGCCCTGAGTTTGAACTTCTCCCGCCAGCCCTCATCCACTTGCTGTCACCCCTTTTATCAGCGCCTCATAGCCTAAGGACTCTATCTTCGGTATCAGCTCCTCATATGTTCCACTCAAAACTATCCTTCCATTGGACATTATGTGAACTTTATTTGGTTTGAGGTACTGGAGTATGTGTCTGTGATGGGTTATCACTATGGCCGAACATCTGTTGGCCTCAAGATACTCTCTCAATGAGCTTCCTAGGACTTTGAGCGAATCTATGTCCACTCCGCTGTCGATCTCGTCCAGAATAATCAGTTTCGGCCTCATGGCAAATATCTGGGCCAACTCGCTTCTCTTCCTTTCCCCCCCGGAGAAACCAACGTTTAACTCCCTATCCATGTAAAGCGAGGGCTCCATGTTGACCTTTCGAAGGATCGTCTCAACAAATCCAGCGTCCGATTTCGAAGTCCATGGGTTTATTCCGCCAGCAAGCGCGATCATATCCCTGAGCTTTATGCCCCTTATAGCGGGCGGAGACTGGAAAGCGATAGCAAGTCCTGCCTTTGCCCTCTCATGAATTGCCTTGTATGTAATATCCTCTCCTCTAAAAATTATCCTCCCTTTAGTGACGCTGTACTGTGGGAATCCAGCGAGAGTTAGGGCGAGGGTAGTCTTCCCCGAAGCGTTGTGACCCATTATCGCCACCACCTCACCCTCCTCGACGGCGAGATTAACCCCTCTGAGGACCTCTCTCTTATCTATCGATACGTACAGGTCTTGAACTTCAAGCATCAATTCTGGCGAACCTCCAACACTGCATGTTGCAATCCTTGCACCCCTCCTCCTCGGCAACAACCCTGCTCTCGCCTTTAACCTTAATGACTTCCTTCCAAGCTCCCTCCAAGTCTTCACCCTCCAGCAAATAGCATCTCCCCCCCTCTCCTCCGTTGATTCCTCCTCCTCCGATGGGGTAACACTCGCACCCAAACAGGATATTGAAGGCCTCCACCTCGGTCACAACCTCTCCTGGCAGGGGCATCATGCCAACTGGCATTTTCATAGCGTAGCGGAACTTCCTGTTCCCCAACCTCGGGATAATCCCCCAAATAGAATAAGGTATCAACTTCTCAAGGCTTACTGGGACTATTATCTTCACACCTCTAGATAGTAACACACCAATGCTCATTCCCAAAGTCCCGCCCGTCTGGGATCCCAGAAATACTCCCGCATTTCCGAAGGGGTCGATAGCGTTTGCTCCCTTAATGAACACATCATTTGGTCCTAAGTCATTCAAAACGTCTTTCATTGAGAGCTCTGTTAATTTCCCCTCCCTAATAACCAGTTCCTTCAGCCGGCTGCTCGGATTTGTGATGCACGTCCCGCGAGAGGTTATTATCCCTATGGCAAACTTTCCCTTCTCTTTTATCTCTGTCCCCATCACCTCCTCCGCGACAAAAGCATTTGTTGTTCCAAGACATATCAATACGGTCCCATTCTTTAGGGCATCCCTTACAGGCTCCATCGCAGCAACCGCTCTTCCTATCAACCTCTTTGCCTCAGAGGGTGTGAGTGTTACAAGCGCCCTTTCCATAAATTATCCCGCCATTATACCTAAACCTCAAACTAAAAAGTTATATGTTTTCTCTTTGAATAAGACCCTAAGGTCATAATATGAGAAGGTTCTTCTTCCTGCCCATCGTAGGTGCAATGCTGGCAGCATTCCTAATTCTTTTAGTTTTCATGGTGCCCCTCATCCTATTTGGAATTATTGGAAGGACACTATACAGGTTCGGTCTCCCTTGGTATGGCTTCTTGCTCTTTTTGATTATTAGCCTTATGGGCAGCACCGTCAATGTCCCACTCTGGAAGATTAGGACCGATGTTCCGGTCATAATTATGAGGTACGCATATTTCATGGGAATACCGTATCCCATCCCATCAATCGAGTCCAGGGAATCCTACACTACTGTATCTATAAACATGGGGGGCGCCATAATGCCCCTCGTCCTCTCCTTTTATTTGTTAATGGTCAACTCTGCCGCTATCCCTGCATCATTTTTTGCAACTCTCTCGATTTCGGTGCTGACTTACTTCCTCTCGAGACCAGTTCAAGGTCTCGGAATAGTCGTTCCGGGCTTCATACCCCCAATACTCACAGCGATCGTTGCTTTGTTGGTGGGGGGAGAGTATGCGCCTGTCGTAGCATATGTAGGTGGGACCGTAGGTACTCTGTTGGGGGCGGACCTCTTCCACAAGGGTGACTTCAAAAAGTTGGGAGCTCCTAACGTCAGCATCGGCGGCGCAGGAACATTTGACGGGATCTTTTTGACGGGCTTGATCGCCCTCCTGCTTGCGTCATGAGGTGGTCTAATGCGTCTGGCGGTCCTCTACTCCGGTGGAAAGGACAGCAATCTTGCTCTTTACAGGCTTCTGAGGGAAGGTCACGAGATCGCCTCTCTTTTGACCGTCATCCCTGCAAAACCTGACTCTTGGATGTTTCACCGCCCTAATGTCGAGTTTGCGGGTCTTCAGGCTGAGTGCATGCGTTTTCCTTGGTGGTGTCTTAGAGTATCTGGAGAAAAGGAGAAGGAGGTGATTGAACTTATCCCTGTTCTGTCCCGCCTTAAAGACCAATTGAAGATTGAGGGCATAGCCACAGGTGCCATAGCGAGTAATTACCAGAAGAGCAGGGTGGAAATATTATGCGACGCCCTAGGTCTGAAGCCCCTCTCCCCACTCTGGGGCATGCCTGAGTTAGGATTAATTGCCGAGATCCTGAGTCTTAAGTTCGAGGTCTACTTTACCTCAGTCTCTGCCGAGGGATTGGATGAGGAATGGCTCGGAAAACTGTTGGACTGGAGCAGGGTTGAGAGGCTACTCAAGTTGCAAGAGAAGTATGGGCTGAACCCTTCGGGGGAGGGAGGAGAATATGAGACCTTTGTGTGTGACTCTCCTCTCTTCAAAAAGAAATTGAAGGTTCTTGAAGCCGAGACTGCATGGCACCACAATTCTGGGACTTGGAACATCAAACGTTTACAAGTTCTAGAAAAACCTTATCCCTGATCCCGTTGAGCAAATCGTGGTGGTACTCAAAAATTGTATCTGGCACTCATCCGATCGAAACCTTGTATGGTTCTTCCTTATACAACTCCAAAATGAAAAATCAGAAAGGTGCAGAAATCCGCCAACGAAAAAATCGTCCCCTCTTTTTTCCGTGGGATATCTTTTTATCTTTTCTCAATTATAGTCTACAAAAACTGAGGGACGTTGAGGATGACTAAATTTATCTTCGTGACAGGCGGCGTACTTAGCAGTGTTGGAAAGGGGATCCTTACATCATCTATAGGTAAGATGTTGCAGGTAAGGGGTTATTCAGTCTCGGCAGTCAAGATTGACCCCTATGTAAATGTCGACGCTGGTACAATGAACCCCTACATGCATGGGGAAGTCTATGTAACAGACGACGGCGGGGAGACAGACCTTGATCTGGGTCATTACGAAAGGTTCTTGGACATCAACATCCCAAAATTCAACAACATAACCACCGGCCAGGTTTATGCCTCAGTTATAGAGAAGGAGCGGAAGGGCGAGTATCTGGGGAGATGTGTACAGATAATACCTCATGTGACTGATGAGATCAAAAACCGGATAAGGACTGCCGCAAAGATGGCAAAATGTGACATTCTTCTCGTGGAGATCGGCGGCACGGTAGGGGACATCGAGAGCCTTCCTTTCTTTGAGGCTGTCAGGCAGATGCGTCTTGAGGAGGGTTATTACGATACACTATTTATACACTTGGCCTTGGTTCCAATTTTAGATATCACAAAAGAGCAGAAGAGTAAGCCCTTCCAGCACAGCATACAGGAGCTTAGAAGGATTGGAATACAGCCCGACATTCTGGTAGCCAGGTGCCGCGTCTCGCTGGACGAACCTGTAAAGAGGAAGATCTCACTTTTTGGGAGCGTCCCCTACGAGGCCGTCTTCACATCATATGACGTCGATAACATATACATGCTGCCCAATGAGCTCGACAAACAGGGCATGGGCGATTACATCGTGAAGCGGCTATCCTTGGACAGCAACACCCCTGACTGGAAAGAATGGAGCTCCATAGTTTCATCTTTCAAGTCCTCTCAGAAATCCGTCAAAATAGCGATGTGTGGAAAATACACGAAGTTGGCGGACTCTTATGTGAGCATCATTGAGGCTCTAAAGCATGCAGGTGCAAAGGTGAGTGTTACGCCCCATTTAGAGTGGATCGAGACCACGGTCTTTGAGGAAGATCCTTCAACTGTATCTATTCTGAGTAAGTATAACGGGATAATGGTCCTTCCTGGCTTTGGTGCAAGGGGCACAGAGGGAAAAATTATGGCTATAAAGTTCGCACGTGAGAAGAAGATCCCCTTCTTGGGAATATGTTTCGGCTTTCAGCTTGCCGTGGTTGAGTTCGCAAGGAATGTCCTTGGTTATAAGGACGCAGACACCACAGAAGCGAATCCGAGCACTCCGCACCCCGTAATCGACCTCCTGCCAGAACAGAGGAGCGTGGGTGCTTTAGGGGGCACGATGCGCCTTGGTGCCTACAAGATATTCCTCGAAGAGGGCACACTAGCCCACCGGTTATACGGATCAAAGGAGATCTCAGAGCGGCACCGCCACAGATACGAGGTCAATCCTGACTACTGGGAAGCACTGAGAAAGGGTGGACTTGTTCTGAGCGGGTTCTCTTACGACAAGAGACGGGTGGAGTTCGTCGAGCTTCCTGATCACCCATTCTTCCTTGGGACGCAGTCTCACCCAGAGTTCAAGTCTAGACCTGGCAATCCCTCCCCGCCATATCTTGGCTTCGTTAAAGCCTCGGCTGGCATATAGAAAAGTTAAAACTACAACATGTAGAATTAAAAGTTTAAGAATATTCTTCATTTTGCAAAAAATCGATAAAAAATTAAGAATAAAAAAATTCAACAAAAAATAGGTTGTAGGGCTAATCCAAAATCAGCCTTACTTCCTTAACATTAGTTGTGCAAACCTTTTTAACTCCTCTCACGCCGGGTCTGTAGATGGTCTTAACGAGGCCCGCCCCTTCGAGTATCCTCATCTGCGCACTCGCATTCGCCTTGCTCTGCTTTATGAGCTCGGCGATCTGCTGCATGTCGACCTCTTTCCCTTTAATGTAGTTCAGTATCTGAATCCTTGTAGGGGACGAGAGAGCCATTGCAACGTTGGCAACGTTGTCCCCTTTTACTACTATAACGCCTTCATTAATAGAACCTAAGGTTTCTGTTTCAGTCATTTATCCCACCTTTTATTGCATACTTGTAGCTGATTTGTAAAACATATACTTTTAAACTTTTTGTTGCAAAAATACAATTATGAACCTACCTATTAAAAACAATAAATAGCTAATTTTATAACCCAATGTAAATTATATCTATCGAACAACCTCCAAGTATATAAATCTTTGTTATGCTGATGACCATGATTCCTTATAAAGTGGTCCTTGGTCTTGATAGGCTGCCTTCCTATTCTGGGTTCTCTCTTGTACTAGCTGATCAATCTCGAATAATATTAAAAAAGGAGGTCGCATCAAAGGAGGACGTCTTGGAACTCGTCCGCCTTTACAAGGTGGATGCCGTCGCAATTGACAACATCTATGAGCTCGGCTCAGAGCAGGATATTAAGAGCTTCATGAGCTACCTCTATAACGCAGACTTGATTCAAATAACGGGCTCACCGATACATGGCTTTAAACCCCTATCCGTAATCGGAAGGGAGTTGAGGATCACGAGGGGCGAAAAGCTCTTCCCGCTCAAGTCCGCTGAGGTCTGCGCTAAGGCTGTGTTCTCCGGGCAGGGCTTCGTCGTAAAGCTCTTCGACCCCGAGACCAGAGTCACGATCTCACGAAGGAGGAGCTTCGGTCCGGGGGGCATGAGTGCTGGCAGATTTAGGAGGAGCGTTCAAGGCGCGATTTTGAGCTTGGCGAAGGGGATAGAGTCTGCGCTCCGTACGAGGGGGATTGACTACGACTTATCTCTTAAAAAAGGCTCACACGGGATCGAGAGCGCGTCCTTTATCATTTACGCCCCGAGGAACCAGCTATCTGGAATAATCCGACCATTACGAACCTCCAGCGTGAATGTGAGAATCACCCCTCTCTTTTCAAGGTCCTTCGACTACGCCCCAATCGGCGTAAAAGCCGAACAGTTGCACAAGCGTCACCTTATTGTGGGGGTGGACCCAGGTATGGTCTCTGGTCTGGCTGTCCTTGATCTCAATGGGAACGTGGTCCACCTCTCGAGCGGGAGGGGGATCAGCAGGGGTCAGATAACGCGAATTGTTGCCTCTCTAGGCAGGGCACTCATCTTCGCGTCGGACGTTCGACCACCGCCCTCCATGGTTCTGAAACTATCAGCGTCCCACAATGCCATCACGTATTTCCCTGAAAAGTCACTTAGAACCTCTGAGAAACTGGAGATAGTTGAAAAACTGGAACTCGAGCAGAAGATCAAGGTCGCCGACTCCCATCAGAGGGATGCGCTATCTGCAGCATTTAAAGCCTACTCCTTCTACAAGAATAAGCTTGAGCAGTGTGCCTCACACGTTAAGGAGTTGGGAGTCCAAGTGAATTTGGACGACATTAAGGCTCAGATAATAAGGGGTATGAGCATCAAGGATGCCATAGCCTCCTCAACAACTCTACATCCAGAGAGGCCCTTGCGCAAAAAACGTAAGACTTCGGAGAGAGAGTTGATCAATGTTCTCGAGAGTAAGCTACTCAACATCCAATCAGAAAGGGACTCGCTCTCTCTCAAGGTAAGGGCCCTTGAGGAGAAGATCGAGGAGCTTGAGCTTAAGTTGCGACTTGCAAAGAGGAAGGAACGCGTACCAGCTATGCCCGAAACTTACGAGTTGGAGCGGCGAATAGGCTCTCTCCTCGGAGAGGTTGCAAAATTGAGGGCTGACCTTGAATCTGAGAAGACGATGAATCTAAAAATGCTCTCAGAAATGGTCTCGCTTGCCTCTGGGACCTCTTTGATCTTTTACAAATACCCCTCCCTTAAGGAAACCCTCAGGTCTTCCAGTGAGGGTGGCGTATTGGTGAAAAAAGCTGAGCCCCTGAATGACGACCTCAAAATAGAACTTAAGCGCTCACCACCGAAATTTATAATCGTCCAAGAGGGCCAACCCGAAGTTCTAATGTTTGAGCTCGAGATACCAGTAATACCGCTCAGGGAACTCACATTTACGGATTATCCGGGGTTCGTCGTAGTCGAAAGAAGCTCTTTCGAGCGCGCCATGGAGGTCTCTAGGCAGAGACTTGCAGATTTATCAATAGAAAAAAAGAAGAAAATCAAAGCAATATTCGAAGAATACCAACTCGAGAGGATGAAGGAACTCAATAGAGCGTGAATTTCCTTTGAAGTATGCCCTCCGTTATCTTGTCTATCTGGTCAAACTCTTCATTCACTATGGACTCGATCTCGCTTTGGAGCCCACTCGTCAGAACACTCCCGCTCTCGAGCAACAACTGGACATTGGTCATATGTGGGTCATCTATTGGTCTTCCTATCTGGCTGACGATCTTCACGTAAGCCTCTTCAACACCTTTTAATTCAGCTACCTTGTTGGCAATTACTACTGCCATTACGTTGTAGATCTTGCCTATGTGGCTCACAGGGTTCTTTCCAGCCGTCGCCTCAAGCGACATAGGTCTTGATGGTGTTATGAGCCCGTTGATCCTGTTGCCCCTTCCAGTCTCACCATCATCGCCCATCTCTGCAGAGGTCCCAGTAACAGTTATGTAGACTACCCCTAGGTCTGGTCTGTCTGCGTTGTTCAGGTATATCTCAACAGGCAAATCGCTCTTCCTGGCGACGAAGTCCTCCAGCTCCTTCTTGAGCTGCTCCTTGACAGATATGTAGTGATCCAAGTCCGGTATCAGTTTTGAAACCATTGCTACGGCAAGCGTGAGTTTGATCTCCCTCCCACTCCTTAACCCCATCACTTTGACGTCCTCGCCGACCTCCGGCAGCCTCTTCCTCATGTACGGCGAGTTCACAAACCTCTCCGTCTCATAGACCACCCTTTCTAGGGAATCCAAAGGCGCATATGCCACACCAAAGGATGTGTCATTGGAACACTTGTTCTCCCTTCTTGCCTCATAGTTGCAGACGAGATCTGTGGAGCCCTTTCCTACCCTATGATCGACGATTACGTGACTCTCAGGGTTTAGAAAACGCAGGTTCTCCCGAATCCAGTTCTTCGCCGACTCAACCGCAACCCTCCCTACTGGGATGTACTCCTTTACTCCGTTGTTCGATACCTCTGTTGTTGCCCTCCCTGACATTAGTATGTAAATGGGTGTTAAGACCTCCCCTCCGCCGAACCTTACGTTTGCCTGTCCTCCAACTAACAGCACCTTGTCCACATTGTGGTGCAGTATCTGACCGAATCTCTCCTTGTAGACCTTGCAGAGCTGGAGGCTGAACTCTTCGGACAGGCTGTCCGCTATATAATCCGGATGGCCTAGCCCCTTCCGCTCTACAAACTCTACACTATGCAACTCGACTGACTGTTGGTTGAGCCTCTCGATGACGACGTTTCTATTGGCCAATCATGCCACCGCCTTGCCATGTGGTAAATATTCACAATTACTATTTATTGTTATCTTTGTTATAATATTATTACTGGCAGTAATATTTTGATAATCTCAACAAAGCCCCTATGTGCTGGTCCTGATGTAGAGGATGTTGTTCCCCCTTACCAAGATCTTTCCATACTTTGCAACAGGATTGCCGTCGTCTACCGCTTCGACAGCATCCACAAGTATGAGGTTCATTGTTTGGTCGTACTTAACCAAATTCCCGATATATTCATGCCCATCCTTTAGCTTTACCAAAATCTGGTTGTGCAGGGCTTTGTTCAGAAGCCTCAACGGCTCACTAGGCATCTATTTACACCATTGTTATCATCGGGATCACTTATTATAAAAACCTGTCGCAGGAGTTTATAAAGGGCTACACGCTCGCACAATAACTACTTAATCTCTTCAAAGACTCTCCTTCTTACCCACATAAAAGAAATCCTTCATTCCATTTAGATCGTATATTTCTGTCCCCTTTGGCAGACCGTTAGGAACATTGACTTTTTTTATTATGCTTATCCCGAAAGATCCTTGGTTTTTGAGGACTCTCAGTATCTCAGAGATTGCCATTTCCTGGTCCCCTGCCAACTGCAAAGCGGTTACACTCACGACAATGTCCACGCTCCCGCCCCTAATGGGAAGAAACTCAGCATCCGCTAGGATTAGCTCTACGTTGGTCTTTATTCTTCCCCCAAAGTTTTGTTGCGACTCTGAACTTTCCCCTTCCGTAGCCTTTCCCCAAACTTCAGTTCCTCTTTCTGCGCCCCCTTCCACTTTTGTTTCAGATCCAGCCTCTGCTACCCCCTCACATGGACTCACAACGCCCTTTGCCCTCTTCTTAGCCTCCCTAAGCATGTTTAATGAAATGTCCACCCCAACGATGAGTCCGCAATTAAGTTTTTCGAATAGTAAACCGGTGCCGCATCCCAAATCCACCCGTCCGACATTCTCT
>CAZZJY010000118.1:0-9108 GCA_964654895.1 uncultured Nitrososphaerota archaeon | reverse complement strand
TTTCCTTTTTTTCTTTTGGCTCTAATGCATCCTCATGAAGCTCAGCGTACCCGCCAAAATCATGGCGACCATAAATGCCAATGCTGCCCCGAGATCCATCCACAGAGGGAAGTGGTTGAGCCCCAATAGAGCTCCCCTCATCCCGTCCACTATGTAAGTCAGGGGGTTAACTCTGGTCACAACCAGCAACCACTCTGGGAGGTTTTCAAGCGGGTAAAGTGCGCCTGAGAGGAAGAAGAGCGGCATAATCACAAAGCTTTGAATCAAGCCGAAGCCTTCAAAGCTGCTCAGCTGCGCCCCTATGGCCAGTCCTAAACTTGTGGTGGCTGCTGAAAGGAAGAGCAAGAATAGTATGACGAGGGCCAGGGAGTAAGGGGTGTACTTAATGTTGAAGAATAATCCTATGATTATCAGAAAAGATCCCTGCAGGAGTGAATCTGTGCACCCTCCCATCATCTTGCCGGTGAAAAGCGTGAGCCTGCTGAGGGGTGCGATCATCACCTCCTTGAAAAAATCCATCCTTTTATCCCAGACTATGTAAAGCCCGAAGAAAATTGAGGTGAAGAGCACCGTGAGCATCAACACTCCTGGAAATATGAATGTTTGGTAGTCTGCGCCCCCGAATGAAATTGTTGAGCCCAAACCTCCGCCAAAGGCGACAAGCCAGATGATGGGGTTGACTATGGATGAGATTATCCTGGATCTCTCTCTCAGGAAGACTTTAACCTCCCTATACCAAAGCGCATAAAGTCCTGAGAACTCACCCATTTGTCCTCACCTGAATTAACTTTTCTTCCCAGCTCTCCGCAGACTCCTCTCTTATCCCCCTCCCTGTCAACTGTAGAAACACATCGTTGAGGGTCGGCTCCCTCAGCTCCACAAAGGAGGCCTCTCCCAGGTTGCACAGCACCTCCTGAATATGCGCCCCCACCTCTGAGAGTATTATAGTTACGTCTCCATCCTTAGCCTCAACTTTGCTCACATAAGGCAGACTCTTTATCATCTCCACGTTGGGATTCTTTACTTTTGCCCTTATCATGCTCTTTCCTACTTTCATCTTGAGATTTTCCGGGGAGTCAAGCGCCCTTATTTTGCCGTGATCTATTATGGCAACCCTATCGCAGAGGGCGTCAGCCTCCTCCATGTAGTGGGTGGTTATCAGGACCGTGACGCCCTCTTCCTCCGAGAGCCTCTTTATATAATCCCATATGTGGCTTCTAGTCTGGGGGTCTAGTCCTAGGGTTGGCTCGTCTAGAAATAGGATCTTCGGTCTGTGGAGCAACCCCCTCGCGAGCTCAAGCCTCCTCCTCATCCCCCCTGAATAAGTCTTCACAAGATCCTTTGCTCTGTCCTTCAGATCAACAAGCTCCAAAACCTCGTCTATCCTTGACCGCCTAACACTGGATGGAACACCGTACATCATGGCATGGAGATAGAGGTTCTCCCATCCGGTTAGGAGCTCATCTGAACTGGGAGCCTGAAATACCATGCCTATCGACTTCCTGACCTTAGCCGGCTGATGAATAACGTCATAACCATTTACCTTCGCGGTTCCCTCTGTCGGCTTGAGTATTGTCGCGAGCATTGATAGCAGTGTAGTCTTGCCTGCGCCATTAGGGCCCAGTAGCCCGAAGATCTCGCCCTCCTCCACGGAGAGATTTATGTGGTCAACTGCCACAAGCGTCTTGAAGACTTTTGTTATTCCGGATGTTTCGATTATCATCATCTATCGCCGGCTGGTCTTTAAAAACGAAAAGTCCTTGATAAACTTATTTTCGCTTGCGTTTTCTTTTATTTATACTCATGATTTCTTAGATTCGAGGTATTCCGCGGTCTTTGCATAAGAGGATAACCAATCCAACACCAAAGAATCTGCCAAACTTAGGAGTTCCAATACCTTTTGGCTCCTTATCTTGTAGAAGGTGCGGCGACCATCCTCCCTCCTCTCAAGTATACCTGTCCTGTAGAGTATGTCTAGGTTCTTCGACGTGGTCGACTGTGATCTGCCAATAAAAGGTATTATTTCACAGACACATCTCTCCCCTTCCTTCAAAAACTCCAATATTTGGAGACGGACCGGGTCTGCCAGTGCCCTAAATAAATTTGCCCTTTGCTCCAAGACACTCTTTTCCATAATTGATTATGGTCTCGAGGCGATAGATATACTTTTATATCTAAAAATCGTAATTTATGGATTAATTTGAGGGTCAAAAATGGGCGACTCAAAACGTGGTCTTCCCATGTTGAGCAGATTCTTAACGCTCTGGATATTCCTGGCGATGGTAATTGGCATTGGGTTGGGCTACGTATTTCCAGGGGTGGCAGATCTCCTAGGTCAGTTGAGTGTTGGCACGACTTCAATTCCCATAGCCATTGGTCTGATATGGATGATGTATCCTCCCCTTGCCAAAGTCAGGTACGAAGAGCTCAGGAAGATCGTGACCGCAAAGGGGTCGAAGATCATGCTGACAGAGTCGCTAGTGCTGAATTACTTGGTAGGTCCATTTCTGATGTTCGTTTTGGCTTGGGTCTTCCTCGCCCCCTTCCCGGAATTCAGGAACGGCATAATACTTGTGGGTCTCGCCAGATGCATAGCCATGGTCATAGTGTGGAACGACTTGGCTGAGGGTGATAATGAATGGGCTGCAATACTCGTGGCGCTGAATTCTGTATTCCAAATCGTATTTTACTCAATATATGCCTACTTCTATATCACGCTGGTAAGCTCATGGATCGCAGGGACAGGCACTGTCGTTCAAATCTCTCTCGTCGAGATTGCAACCTCTGTGCTAATTTACTTGGGAATACCATTTTTTGGGGGCATGATCACCCGCTTTTACTTTCTGAAAAGAAAAGGAAGGGAATGGTACGATAAGGTACTTATGCCTAGGCTAAGTCCAACATCCCTCTTCGCTCTGCTCTTCACAATAGTAGTAATGTTCTCCCTTAAGGGAGAGTACATCGTCACACTCCCAATGGATGTGTTAATGATTGCCATGCCCCTCCTCTCCTACTTTGTCATAATGTTCCTGTTGTCTTTCCTAATCGGTAATAGGTCAGGTCTCGATTACAAGAGAGTAACTGCACTATCTTTCACCGCAGCCAGCAATAACTTTGAACTCGCAATAGCGGTCGCGGTCTCGGTTTTCGGTCTCGCCTCCAAGGAGGCTTTTGCAACAGTGATAGGACCATTGATTGAAGTGCCTGTTATGATCTCCTTGGTAAACGTGGCTCTATGGTTCAGGAAACGACTCTACAGGGTTGAGGTTAAGTAAGCAAAAATTTATTTTTCAACTCCCGAAACATTCAAATATTTGAATATAATAATATAATTGTTCCATCCGCTCGAGGGTTGCCAATGGCTCCAGAATTGTTGATCGACCTTTTGTTGGCAGGGGTAAACTCTTTGGTGGACTACGTGGCTCTTCATGTAATCACCTGCCTGATACCTGCTTTTCTACTTGCAGGGGCGATCAACACCTTTCTCTCAAAGGATGTGATAATAAGGTATTTGGGATATGCGAGGAGCAAACTTGTCTCATTTCCACTGGCGGCGGTATCCAGCCTAGGTCTGGCTGTCTGCTCATGCACAATAATCCCAATAGCCTCCGGCCTCTATAAGAGGGGTAGCAGCATAGGGCCTGCCTTCATATTTCTATGGACCGCCCCTGCCCTCAATATCTTGGCCATTACATATACGGGTAGCATACTGGGTTTAGATTTTGTCATAATGAGAATAATAGGTGCTCTATCCACGTCCTTCTTGGTGGGTCTTATAATGGTGAGCGTCTTCAGGAAAGAAGATATTGAAAGGAGCACAAAGCTAAAAGCGGGCTCTTCGAAGTTGGTGGGAAACTCGCCCCTCAAGAGCCGGAAGATTTTGGGGTTAGTTATCTTACTAGTGGCGCTCTTACTGCTTCCTAACTACTTGGGCGTGGGAAGGTCCTATTTGGAAAAGTTCCTGATATTCACAATTCTCCTTGTTCCCCTTTTCATTTACGTCTGGCGCACAATGTCGTATTTGGAGATCAAGGCTTGGATCGGTGAGACTTTGTGGTTTGTCAGAATGATATTCCCTTTGTTGCTGGCTGGGGTTTTCATAGTTGGCGTAATCGGCGCGATCTTACCGGAGGCCTGGGTAAGATCGGCAGTTGGGGGCAATGACCTGATGTCAACATTCTTGGCGAACATTATCGGCGCCTTGAGTTACTTCTCAACAATGACCGAAGCGCCTTTTGTTAAGATGCTTCTGGGACTTGGGATGGGCAAAGCACCTGCTTTGGCTCTGCTACTCACGGGTCCGGGAATGAGCCTGCCAAACATGATAGCAATAATGAGAATATTTCACTGGAAGAAGGGAGCGGTTTACATAGCCTCAGTCATCATAATATCCACTTTCACCTCACTTTTACTTGGAAACATTTTCTGACTTTTAGGAAAACCCGCCCTTTCATATTGTTAAATGCAGCTCTCTGGCATAATAATTATTGAGCCTTGTGAAAGTTCCGAGAAAGTGGACAACCATACTATTTAACTCGCACTGTTATGAGTTTTTAATTCTCTCTGACTCGCTGAACCGTTCCATTAATTTAAACTAACATTAGAGATATTTATATATTTGAATAAAAAAATATGTTGCTGGTGATGATATGGGAGAATATTCCATAATTATCTTTGGAGCGGACCCTCCATGTCCAAGATGTAAGGCAACAGAAAGAGTGGCAATAGAAGCTTCTAAGGAGCTTGGACTGAATGTAAAGGTGACGCACATCTCTGCGCTTTCAGACGAAGCCGATAAGTACGATATCCTTTCGACACCCGCAGTGGTGATAAACGATAAAGTGGTGATATCCGGGAGAGTGCCTTCTAAGGAAGAGTTCAAAAACCTGTTGATCAAGGAATTTGGAATCAAAGGCTAGAACTTCATTTAATTTTTTATAATTATGGATTTGAGGATAATCAAAAACAATTTTTTCTCCGCAATGATGCCTCCTTCCGATTAAGAGGGGCATTTTGCTATGTTTTAGATTCTGCCTCCTAAAGAAATCCACAAATACTTCCTTGGAGTTTATTATTAGTCATGAAGATCCAAAAAGTACCTGGAAATAATAAAAAGCACAAAGTCTTTGTCTATGCGCTCAGTACTTGCGCGTGGTGCAAAAAAACTAAGCAGTTTCTCAAGGACAGGGACGTAGAGTATGAATACGTAGATGTAGACCTGCTCTCAAAGGAGGATTTGGAGAAAGTCAAGGCTGAAATTGCCAGTCGCGGGGCACAACTGCTCTTTCCACTCATAGTGATAGATGATAAAGTAGTAATTACAGGGTTCAGAGAAGATCAGATAACTGGTGCTCTATCATGACTTCTATTGAAGAAGTTAGAAGAAGGGTGGAGATGGACGCAGAATCCAGGGGATACAAGCTGAACCCTGACGCCTCTTTCCTCAATGACCTTCTCGAGGGTTTAAAAACCAACGAGGAGCGATACGGTTATCCTTCCTGCCCGTGCAGGTATGCTGCAGGGATCTTTGAGCTAGATAAGGACATCATATGTCCTTGTGATTACAGGGACATCGACGTCGAGGAGTTTGGCTCATGCTACTGTGGTCTCTTCGTAAGCAAAGAGGTGTATGAAGGAAAGAAAAAACTACAGCCGGTGCCTGAGCGCAGGCCTAGTAAGCTCATCGAAAGGGCCTTGAGCGGTCGCATAACCCCGGAAACCACTCAAGAAGCTAAGAAAGAAGAGATTTTGGAGGTGGTTGGTGGTATGAAATTCTGGTATTGCAAGCAGTGTGGCTATGTGGCATTCCGAGAAGAACCCCCCTACATATGCCCAATTTGTAAGGCGAAACGGGAGGTCTTCGCAGAGATCCACCTGTCAGTCTCTGCAAAGGGTTGAACTAGGCAGATTCTGCTGAACAAGCGTAATGGAAGTTTTGGATGGGTCACTCTTTAACCCTTTCCACCCTGATTTCTATGACCTTCCAATCCTCCCCTACGCCCTTCAGCGCCATAACCCCTCCTGAGATCATTCCACCGAGTATTTGGTTAACAAACTCGTTAATGGGTATCTCCTTTCCATCAACCACCACTTTTACCCTCACAATTTTACCCCCAAATGCTGTGTTGGAATCTCCTAACAACCTTAACTACTTTTTGAAATTATAATTATAAATTTTTACACTATACGATTGCAAATTTTATACTGGTCCTTTCTGGTATCATCAGACCAACACCTGTGGGGCAAGTTAATTCGGCGAGGAAACCCCCGATTTTAGCCTTGGTGCGCATCCATGGAAACCAGTTATCGCGTAGCCAGCCTTCAGGCTATGTAGCTGGGTCTTGGCGCACCATCCCTGCTCTCTGATGGTTGCGGGATCGTGGGAAGCGGTAGTGGTGGGGGTATGTTGAGCGACCTGGCCAGTATCACCCCTTCAATGAAAGAAACATTAGCTATGGTCTGCAAGAGCGGGGATGGAAGCATCCTCTTGCCTTCGAAGGACTTCTTTATATCCTCCAGTTCCCTCCTTTCGCCCGTCACTCTGGCCACACCTTTTATCGTCAAGTTTGCGACTGCAGGGTTATAATTCACGGTAAATATGAAACTGCACTCAAGGCTATCGTCGGTCGGCGTGAGTTTGACAACACTTATGTTGGTAGTGATCTGAATGTTGCTCACCCCTCCAGCCTCCATGAGCTTCTCTCCGGAAATATGGCTCAAGCTTATAGATATATTCAATGCGTGCACCTTCTCTCATAGATTCGGGTCGGTTTTGATAAACCTGCCTACCTTTATTTATTTTCCTAGCTCAGCCTCTACCTCTTCCTCTTCCATCCATACCTCTCTACGTCATAGAAGGGGAAATCTGTGACTGTTCCCTTTTCGTCGCGACCCCTGATTTTAATTATCACCTCGTCCCCTAACTTTGCACTTGAAGGCAGGTACGCCATCGCTATCCCGCAATTTATCGTCGGAGAGTAAGTCCCACTGGTAACAAACCCGATCTCTTTGTCCTCTGAGTAGACCCTGTAACCCTCCCTGGGTATGCCCTTGCCTACCATTTTTATTCCAAATCTCTTCTTTGTGATGTTGTCCTTGACCCTCTCAAGCGCAGCCTTTCCAACAAAATTCTCCTTCTGGAGCTTCACAGCAAACTCGAGCCGTGCCTCGAACGGGTTGATCTCTTCGTTTATCTCGTGTCCATACAGTGGCAGCCCTGCCTCGATCCTAAGGACGTCCCTGGCACCAAGCCCTGCTGGGGTCGCACCCAACGATACAAGGCTTCTCCAGATGTCCTCTGCCATCTCGGTATCTTCTGAGATCAGCTCGAACCCGTCCTCGCCCGTATACCCTGTCCTGGTTATGAGGCATTTTGCCGCCTTGACATACCCCTCTGTGCCCCTGAACCTCTTGATGGCATCCAATTTTCTATCGCATATCTGCTGGAGAATTGCCTCTGCTTGAGGTCCTTGAATGGCGAGCATGAAACTCCTGTCTGAGAGGTCCTTCACTTCTACGTCAAAACCTTTAGCGTGCCCCTCTACCCAGTTCATGTTCTTCTCTCTGTTTGCGGCATTCCATACAACCAAATAAGACTCCTCGCCTCTCCTGAAAACAATAACATCGTCCTTTATGCCCCCCTCCTCGTTGAGTATCAATGCGTACCTTGCTTGGTTCAACTCCAATTTGGAGACTTCTTGGGATGTGATGAAGTCCAGAAATGCGCCCGCATCCTTTCCCGAGAAGGATACCCTTCCCATGTGGCTTACGTCGAATAACCCTACCCTGTTCCTGACGCTCATGACCTCTTCCGATATGGTCTCATACTGTAATGGCATGTCAAAACCCGCAAACTCCACAATATTCGCCTTTTCACTGTGGACCTTGTAAAGCGGGGTCCTCTTTCCCATTTTACCCACACCAACTAAAGACCTGAAAGTATATCTTTGATCAAAGGGTAAATATCTTTTTGTCAATTTCTATTATAACCCGGTGTTGTGTCTTAGCTTGGAATCGATGAAAAGGCATGTCAGTTTGGACTCGTATCGTAACCTGGCAACTTCAATAGCTCTTCTTGGAACTCTTTCGATTTTAGGGCACTCAAGAACTCCTGGACTGCCTCTTTTTTACGACTCTCGGGAGAGACGACAAAATCGTAATCCTCATATCCGATGGGTATGAAGTCAAGACCGTAGTTGACCGCGGCACTCATCACCCCGATGCCCATGTCTGCCCTTCCCTGGCTAACAGCCGCAGCCACTGCCGAGTGCGTCTTAGCCTCCCACCTATACCCCCTGATCTTCTTGGTGGTCTCATCAAAATTTAGCCCCGCGTTATCACAGATTTTTCTCAACATATGGTCTGTCAGGATCCTAGTTCCGGATCCCCTGTTTCTATTCACAAACATTATGTCTTCTCTCAAAACATCCTCAAAACCTCTTATTGATTTTGGGTTGCCCTTCTTCATCATTATTCCTTGGAGGCGCCGATAGCCCTTAACCAGGCTCTCCTCAGGGAGCCCGAACCTTCTCACAAAATCTCTGTTATATCTCATAGTCTGTGGATCCAAAAGGTGAACCCCCGCTATGTCTGCCTCCCTTTTGGCAACAGCCTCTAAACCGCCAAGGGAACCGATGTTTACGACCTTTGACCTTATCCCGGATTTATTGAAGAGTATTTCAAGTAATGTGTCCAGCGCTGGGCAGTTGCTCCCCATTATGACGAGATCTGCTATGCTCTTTTCATCATGAAACAAATTAACCTGAACCTCCTTTCCCTCGTCCAGAAATTCTATATTTTCGTTAACTACAATGTACCCGTCTGCCTTCGCCAGCGTTCCAATGGCGCCCGAACTTGCGAATATAGGATAGGCAATGTTGAAACCTTCCCTTTTTATCACATGGACTGGCAGGAACCACCTCCTCCCCCTTGCAGCATTGACTCTCTCTGAGAGTTTTGCTAGGATTCTTGCGCCCTCTCCCTTCTTTTTGAGAGAGACGCTCTCGATGTACGGCCTCACTATCTCATTGAAGATCATTAACGCAGACACTGGGTATCCTGGGAGCCCAAATACAGGCTTCCCTTGGTGGAGCGCCACAACAGTTGGCT
>CAZZJY010000117.1:0-14758 GCA_964654895.1 uncultured Nitrososphaerota archaeon | reverse complement strand
ATCCTAGAGAAAGGCACGGCGTGGCGCATCCTCCACCAAACTCCCCTTTCCACTCTGACTTCGTTTTCGGTCAAGAGATATTTGATAGACCGGTAGTATTTTGGAATCCAATAACTAACAGAGACCGTTATAACTATGAGTGGAAGGAAGTAGAGAATTGCAAAGATTGTGGCAACTGTTACCTCATTCATTAGGAGCATATACGAAGTCGCACCAAGACCCAATACAAAAAGAGGCACTATTATCAAGGCAAGGTATATGAAGTAGAGGGTTTTCATCTTCGGGTCTGGTTGAAATGGTTCACCAGTCTTCAAGAGATCTCCCATTCATGTATTTATTAATGAAGGCTATTAAAATGACTATAGGTGTTAAAGGAAACGCTCCCTGAAAGATTGAAAAATCAGTAAATCGTTAATTTGGTAGGGAAGCGTTCTAAATCTTAAGAACCCAAAAAAGGAGGGCTTTTTTCGATAATATTGACTGGGGAGAGGGCCGCATTTGGCGACAAATAAAAATATTCCTCTAACCTTGAATGGTTTGAGGGCACTAAATTGGGTAACACTGCGGTGGAGAAGATCATATCAAAATCGTTAGGGCGCAAGGTTAGCGCAGGGGATTTTGTTGAAGTTCCAGTAGACTTTGCATACTTCCATGATGGAACGGGCCCCCTGATAATTGACGCGCTTAGCGAGATGGGAGTCGAGCGCATATTTGATCCTGAGAGGGTCGGAATCGTTTTTGACCATTCTGTTCCACCTTATAGTGACCAAGCTGCAACGCTACAAGCCAAAGTGAGAAGATTTGCAAGGGAGCAAGGAATCACTAGATTCCATGACCTAGGGGAAGGAATCTGCCACCAAGTAATACCCGAAAAGGGGTACGTGGGTCCGGGAATGATTGTTGTGGGGGCAGATTCGCATAGCTGCACACTTGGGGCGTTCGGTCTATTCTCAACAGGTATGGGTGCTACAGACCTGGCATATATCCTTGCAACGGGCAAGACTTGGCTCAAAGTTCCGGAAACCCTATACATTAAATGTGATGGGCAGCTAAGTAAGGGGGTCTCTTCGAAAGATCTGATCCTCGAGATAGTGAGAATTGTTGGAACAGATGGAGCCACATACAAGGCTTTAGAGTTCGCTGGGGAAGCTGTTAAGTCAATGTCACAATCGTCTAGGATGACTATGGCAAATATGGCTGTGGAGATGGGAGCCAAGACCGGCTTCATAGAGGCGGATGAGAAGACTATAGAGTTTTTAGGCAGGGGTGGTGAGGTCTTCAGAACTGATTACGTGGAAGACTCCTTCAATTTGGACGTGTCCTCTTTGGAACCAAAAGTTGCATGCCCTGGCAGCGTCTCGAATGTCAAATCGGTATCGGAAATCGAAGGTCAGCCGATAGACCAAGCATTTTTGGGCTCATGTACAAATGGGAGATATGAGGACCTCTATGAAGCTGCTAGGATATTGAAAGGAAATAAGGTACACAGGGACACAAGGCTAATAGTTATACCTGCCTCAAAATCCACATACGTTAAAGCTCAGAGGGAAGGGCTCATAGACATCTTCTTAGAGGCAGGAGCAATAATAGGAGTCGTCGGATGCGGCCCTTGCCTAGGTGTGCACATGGGAGTGTTGGGCGAGAATGAAGTGTGCGTGTCTACTTCAAACAGGAACTTTATTGGTAGAATGGGCGCCAGGTCTTCTTCCGTTTACCTTGCCTCCCCCCAAACAGTTGCAGCCTCTGCAGTAGAGGGCCGAATCGCCGATCCAAGGAGGTACCTCCAATGATAAAGGGCAGAGTATGGAAGTTTGGTGATGATATTGACACCGACGTGATAATACCAGCCAAGTACCTCAGGTCCGTTGACAAATCCATCTGGCCGAAGCATGTGCTGGAGGGGCTGGACCCTTCCTTCAGCTCAAAGGTGAGACCGGGCGATATAATTGTCGCAGGTAAGAATTTTGGCTGTGGCTCGAGCAGGGAGCAGGCAGTCCTCGCCATAAAGTGGGCAGGAATTTCTGCAATTGTAGCAGAGTCCTTTGCCAGGATCTTCTTCAGAAACGGTATAAACAACGGTCTCCCACTGATAGAGTGCCACGGTATAAGTAGCGCAGTGGACGAAGGAGATATTATTGAGATTGACCTTGAAAAGGGCGAGGTGCGCACCAAGATGGGCACGCTTAAGACCTCTCCCCTCCCTATTTTCCTTCAGGATATCCTGAAATCAGGAGGGCTAGTGGAATATTACAAGAAGAAGGTGTCACATGATCTTGGACGAAAACAAGACCGTTGATGTTGTGGTGAAGGCTCTTGAGAGACTCGGTTTCGACCTTGCATTCGGTATGCCCGGCATGTGGTCCCTGCCACTCTACAATGCCCTTTCATCTTCAAATATAAGACACATACTTGTAAGACACGAACAGCACGCAGCCTATGCCGCGGACGGTTATGCCAGGGCCTCAGGGAGAGTCGGGCTGTGCCTAGGCACGGCTGGACCTGGCGCTGTCAACATAGCGTCAGGGATCGCCGTGCCATTCAAGGATCACTCACCCGTACTTGCTATAACTGGGCACGTCCCAACATACGAGCAGGGGATGGGTTGGATCGAGGACCTCGACTTGAGAGCCGTCTTTTACCCCCTGACAAAATTTGCTGCTATAATATCTGACCCTTCAGAGGCGTACGACACGGTCTGTAGAGCATACGCCTCCTCTCTAGAGGGATGCCCAGGACCCTCTTATGTGGGAATACCTGGCGACATACAAAAGAAGCCCTCCAAGGACAAAGGATACTTGCCTACGGTATCTCCACTACCTCCTGACACCAGAAGCATAGAGCTCGTGGCTGAACTGATTCGTGAGTCTGCCCATCCGGTTATATTGGCTGGATGGGGCGCGGTACTTTCCAACGCCTCCGAATTAATTATCCGACTCGCCGAGGCTATAGGTGCACAAGTTGCGACATCCATGATGGGTAGAGGGGTCATACCCGAGGATCACCCGTTGTCCCTTGGTCCTGCTGGAAGGCGTGGCACCCCTTTGGCGAACCGTGCCCTTTCCGAATGCGACCTACTTCTTGCTCTTGGTTGCAGGCTCACCAATCTGACTGTAGGCGATCTAAGATTGAATTGTAAAATCGTTCAAGTTGACGTGGAAGATGGCAACTTTTCACCATTCGCAACCTTTAGGGTCAAGAGTGACGTATCTCTCTTTATAGAGTCCCTCGTCCCCAAGTTCAGAAGCAGATCTCATAGTCGTCCAGTCAATAGAGATGTGGTCTTGCCTGAAACCCAGAGTGCTGCTAATGAGACTGCTAAAGGCTATGCGCATGCCTTGGCCCGACTATCCGAGGCAACATTCACAGTCGACATAGGTCAGCACACGATCTGGGTCATGGAAGCCCTGAAAGTTAAACGTCCGAGGCAGTTCATATTCTCCGGAAATCTCTCCGCAATGGGCTACTCCCTTCCCGCTGCCATCGGGGTCAAGATGGCAGACCCCCATCGCAAAGTCATCGCCGTGATGGGTGATGGGGGTTTCCAGATGTCCTCTTCAGAGCTCTCCACGATAAAAGAAAACAACCTGGCGATAGGGATTTGCGTCTTCAACAACAAATCCTTGGGTTTAATCAGGCAGCTTCAAGGGGTGGCTTACCAGAAGCCATATGAGGTCGACTACTCCGCTCCCCCCGACTACCTAAAGCTGGCAGACGCCTACGGGATAGAGGGTCTTCTTGCATCTGATCCTGCCGACCTTGAGGGGGCCCTGCAGACGATCCGCGAGCCAGTTCTCATTGAGGTGCCAATACCAAGGAGTGCGGGTGTTGATCTCTCGAAGCCAAGAATATTAGAAGATAAATAGGCGATGATCGCAAAGTAAAATGATCCCGTATGGACCTATTGAGCAGGGAAGACCTACATAGACTTCTCTCAACAAAGAAGTGGGCTTCTCCCCATAAGAAAGTGGTGGCTTTGGTGGATGAAAGGTCCGGGGTCGTTGAACTCATTGAGGAGCATGCACGAGGGACATGCCTCGGCGGGTCAGCATGGTCCCTCTATCACTACACAAAGAACAGCCCCTGTGTCTTTTGGTCGAAGAGGGAAGGGGCCAGAATATTCTATAAAATTCGCCAGCTCCCCATAAATGTAGTCTCAAAATTAACCCCCAGCTACAGACCTGCATCTATAGACTCTGTAGTTGTAGAAGGGGCAAAGGTGAAGGTCACCTATTCAGGTCTCGCCGGCGCTGGGGTGGCAGCATTGACAAGGGCTATGGCTGAAGGCGTAGAGAGTGTGGAGGTTGAGGACTGGGGCGGCGGCAGCAGGCTTGGCAGAGCCACAATAACTCTTCCAAGGAAGGAGAAGCTGATAATTGGGGTCGATGATACAGACAGGAAGGATGAGGGAGCAACATGGTCACTCGTAAATGAGATCGCCTATAACCTTTCAGCCGAGTTAGGCGCAGACTATTTGGAGCACGCCATTGTACAGCTTTACCCCCAGAACCCATTCAAAACGCAGAACTGCGTCTCGGTATCTGTCTCCTTCGCAGTTCTCCCATCTAAGAAGACTTTGGTGGCGGATGCATTCAGAAAGAGGTTGGAAGAGTCCACTCTATCGAACGAGACAGGCATGGCTTTCCTACAAGGGATTATGGTTGATGATCGGCTTATGAGATTTGCGAAGAAAGCAAAGTTAGGGATGGTTTCATTGGATGAGGCACTGGAGGTAGCGTCAAGTTGCGGAGTAGTACTAATGGAAATCAAAGGCAAGAGGGGGCTTATAGGCGCGCTGGCAGCCATACCATACGTAGAATGCCCAGATGAGGCGGTCCGACTGCCAGGTGATGAAAATGTTTGACTTCATTGTTGTGGGCTCGGGGACAGGTGGGGCAACGATAGCGAAGGAGTTAGCGGCCTATGGAAAGAAGGTGCTGATCATTGAAGGGGGGAGGGCTGTCCCAGCTGGGAAAGCCTCCGAGACATATAGGATAATCCCCTCAGGTGTGGAGATATGGCAGACCATTTGTCTCGGCGGCACCACATTGGTCTCTATGGGAAATGCAGTTAGGGGCCCGGATGGTTCGCTCAGTGAGTATTATAGTGAATCGGAGAGTGAACTGGGAGTGACCCTAGTACCGGAATCCCATATGGGGAAGGGGACGAGGGCTCTGTTGCTTGCTTCGAAGGACTGGAAGGTTATGCCCAAGGCTATTGATTTCGCTAAGTGTAGGTCTTGCGGCATGTGCCCTTTGGGGTGCCCACAAAATGCCAAGTGGGATGCAAGTAAATATGTCCGACGTGCCGAGATTAGCGGGGCACAGGTTCTGACAGAGACCCATGTCAGGAGAGTCATAATCTCTGGTGGGAGGGCGATCGGAGTCGAGACCGCTGACAGCCAGGAATTCAGGGCTGATACGGTAATCCTCTCCGCCGGAGCTGTGGAAACCCCCAGGATTTTGATGGGGTCTGGTGTGCAGGGCGTGGGCGCGGGTCTTTATGTGGATACATTCATAACCGTGGGGGGCATCTTTGAGGGGGTCGGTCTCAATAGGGAGCTAAACATGGCTCTCTTCATTAAAAGAGATGGTTACCTTCTCTCGCCCCATTACTCCAGTTTTTTAGTCCCGTACCTCTCGAGCAAGGGGATAAGGGCACGTCCTGTCGATATATTAGGCATTATGGTGAAGATTGCAGACGAGCCCACCGGGGTTGTTGAGGAAGGGAGGGTAATAAAGGGTCTATCTAACAGGGACGTAGAGCTACTTGAGAGGGGCAGAAGAGAGGCTGAGGAGATCTTGATCAGTGCTGGTGTTAACCCGGAGACCATAGTATCCACATACCCGAGGGGAGCGCACCCTGGCGGGACGTGTGTGTCCTTAGTTAAGGACTTCTCCCCTGTCCTTGAGTCTTTGTATGTTTGTGATGCTAGCATTATCCCAGGTCCTCTGGGGATACCTCCGATACTTACGATAATTGCGATGTCCAAAAAATTGGCAGCGATCTTGACTGGGAGGGCTTAATTCAGAACCGGTTTGCCTTGTGGGGCGCGTTATTCCTTTTTTATGTCATGCCGGTTAGATCGATCTGAGGGTCCGGGATATAATCTCTGACATGCGATTAATGTCTCTTTCCTCGACTAATGGGTTTACGGGCAAGGACAACACTGTCTTGGAGGCAAGCTCACTGTTCGGTAGGTCAACTTTCCCATAGCCTAGGGAATCATAATAGGGCAACTTGTGAACGGGAGTAGGGTAGTAAACAGTCGCCCCGATGCCCTCCCTTCGCATACTCTCCCTCACAGCTTCCCTCTCATTTTCGCTTGAAAACCTAACTGTGAAAAGATACCAGTTGTGAACGCAATTCTGTGGGACTTCGGGCAAGAAGAGCCCTTCCCCGCTCAGCCTTTCCATTAACATCCGCGCATTCCTTGCCCTTTTCTCAAGGAAAGCGGGCAACTTCTTGAGTTGTACTATTCCTATGGCAGCCTCTATCTCAGGCATCCTGAAGTTGCCACCCAACAACATCGAATCGTAGCCGATAATCTGCCCGTGCGTCCTTATCATCCTCATTTTTTCCGCAAGCTCTTCATCGTCAGTTATTATGGCCCCACCCTCACCTGTCGTCATGACCTTCCCAGGGTAGAAGCTTAGACATCCAGCGTCTCCAAGTGTACCAGCCATCCTCCCCTTGTAGGATGCTCCCTGTGACTGGCACGCATCCTCTATGACTGCTATTCCGTGCTTCTCAGCCTCCTCCCTTATCTCGTCCATCTCTGCCGGCAGACCATAAAGATCGACCGGTATGACCGCTTTCGTTCTATTTGTAATGGCTTTTCTAAAGGCTTCTGGATCCATATTGTAAGTCCTCAAATCTATGTCCACAAATACAGGCCTTGCGCCCGCAAGGAGGACAGCGCCAGCCGTAGCTGCAAAAGTGAATGAGGGGACCACAACTTCGTCTCCCGGTTTTACGTTCATTGCCAAGAGGGACACTAGCAGGGCTGCCGTGCCAGAGTTCACTACAACGGCCTCTTTTGCTCTCATGAACTTTGCCAGCTCTTTCTCGAAGACCTTAACAAGAGGCCCTCCTTCAGACGACGCATTGGTAAGAACGCCGCTCTCAAGAACTCGCATAACTGCTTCTATTTCTTCATGCCCGAGAATTGGCTTGTTAATCGGTATCAATACAGTCACTCCCAATTTTTATTAATGGTTCTGGTTATAAAAGGACCTACTATTCTTTTGCTTTCCACCTCTTCTCTTTTCTCGCCAAGAAATGATTCTTTAATATCGCAAGAGGGATCCATGCATATCGGGGGGTGCCATCAAATTTTGGTGGAGTTTGGGAGGGAGGGATGTAAGAATGGCAGAGGTTACTTAATTTAAGAAAACTGATTTTTAGTTGTGTCTGGCGTTTTATATGAATGGTGGTGGGCCCGGAGGGATTTGAACCCTCGACCAACAGGTTATGAGCCTGTCGCTATAGCCGGTCTAAGCTACGGGCCCCGTGGAAAAAAAGAGCGTAGCAGAAATTTATTCCTTTTGGGTGCAAAATTCCATTAAATTAATAATTCCATTAAATCAGACTTTCCAATAAGATAACACTTGTGCCTATTTATGCCACAACAATACCTTTTGCGGTGGTGAATTGCTGCGCAAAAATCCGTAATCCAAACGGTTCTCAACAAGCTTAAACCCATATCTTTTTGCTGAGGTTTCGCTCAGCTTGAAATAAAAATTAACCAAGACTTACTGACGGGAAACTAAAGAGCTACCATAATTTACATACGGCTTAATGAGAGGCAATCTGATGGCAACCTTAGTCGAGATAGGCGACGAGTCATCATTTTGGTCCGTCACTGGCAGGCGGGTGACAATCACTAACTCCATGGTACTCTCAGAGATCGTGACAGCTTACGGAAGTCGCCTCTCATCCGTGAGAGCGGGTTCCGTTACGTTCAACCTCGCATATGATAGCAACCTAAATACCGTCAGTGAGATCATGAAGTGTGTTGAGGATTACATTCGCCCTGAGGTAGAAAAATGAGAGCTCTAAATCTAGCGACTGCCCGAAGATGTTCGTGGATATTATAAAGGTGGGACCGTGTGTAATCTTCACACCCGAGGCAAGCCGGATAAATGTTACAGTGCTTTGCCCTTATCCGTCTTCAAGGCAGGTCAGGTCAATGAGCGACTTCATGGAGACCATTCTTGAGGGAAATAACAAGAAACGAGCTGGTCAAGTTTTCAGTAGGCAGAAGCGGATAGACGACCTATTGTAATTCAAAAGAGAGAAAAAAGTTTAAATGCCAAGCAGAAAGTCTTCAGTCGCACGTTGGTCTGTTAAAAGAACCTCGTAACATTCAGGACATTTGAACTTAGTACCAATGAGAGAGCCGCCGTATATGTCGGAGAACCATTCATATATTGGCTCCCCGCCCTCTATCCTCAGCGTGCCAAGGTTCTCGGCCATTATTTTTAGGTGATCTATCTCGACGCCACATTTGGGGCATTTTAACCTTCCTCCGCTTCATACTCGATCTCTTCCTTTCCTCGAGGACGAGGCGCATTCCCTTTCCTCCAATTCTAACGCGACAATGTACTCATTGGGCTCATACTCCATTTCATCACAACATGTGTAAATCGCTTGGTATAGCAGCCTTGTGGATCTCACGAACCCTTAGCTCAATCCTGAAGTTCGTTACACATTGATTGTTCCCAGTCGCCGCAATCGTGTGGTAAGGGCGCCTTAATTGTTATCCGCGCCCATCCATAGACGGTTCCTTTTTTGCCCTTGACTCAGGCATATTTTCGCCCAAATTCCATGGAAAGCGCCTTCTTGATCTGCCTATCCCCCTTCTGCGAACATCATAATTCCACCCCGCAAAAAAGCTAAGGTGTGATTGCTTGCGAAACGAATGGCTCCACCTTTTTGTCATTGAGGACAAAGTCGTTGTACTTTAATGCGTTGAAGCAGATGGTCACGGCGTCAACCCAATGAGCCGAAGTACCGTCGCTCCCGACGATAAGGTCGTCCCCCAAGTGGTGCTTGGCTATTATGAGGAAGCAGTTGACCGCAAGATCGTAGGGTCTAAAGGCAGTCTTGCAGAAGCCAAAGTACCTCCCAACGACCCGCTCGTCGTTGTAGACGGGTAGACCGTTGACGTCGTAGTAGCATATCGACCCGACGGGTTCGTACCGATCTGGCATAACCCTCGGGAAGTAGAAACTCTCGTAGGAGCAATCGCCGTTGCAAGTCCGCTGGTCCAACACCACTCCAGCGAACCAAGTGCCCACCACGGCTTTAGTTGGTTTGGGCGCTACTCCAAACTTTACCCGCGGTGCGGGCCAAGGTATTATTATTCCATTCTTTGGATGACCGCAGAATCTGGAGCCGTTGAAAACAACTTCCTCCTCATTTATCTTTGGTCTGCCAGTCCCATCACCGCCAGCCAGCTTTATGCCCAGCCTCCTGAATAGAGGGAGGAGCTTCCTGAAGTCCCCAACTATCGCGCGGAACTTTTCCTCTGGAACCTCTTTCGGCCTGTACCAGTAATGCGTGTATCCCATAATTACGCCCCAAAGAAAAAAGGATAGCTTATAAAACTGGCAATTTGAGGTTAACGAAGATAGACTTCGCAGAAGGCTAAGATGCAGTTTGTTGAGACAAAGGGAATACAGGTAATTTAAATGCTAAGTCACAAAAACATAAAGAGCTTTTTAAAGTACACACAACCGGTGAACTTTGAAAGGACGGTACCTTTGCAAGATAGCAAAGGACACATGAAGAAATTGCTCAAGCGATGGTAGTCGGTTTTGAACATGTCTGCAAACATAACAGTTTCAAATTCTTCAGGAAAAGTTAGGAAGAATGCCGCGGGTTTATTTGTGGCGCCGCGGGAAGGACTCGAACCTTCGACCAACGGGTTAACAGCCCGTCGCTCTACCGAACTGAGCTACCGCGGCCCTATACATGACCAACTAGAATTAATATTAAACCTTTACGCCGTGTATCAGCCCGCCTCAGATACCATCTTCAGTTTCTTAGGTAAGTATTTGTCAACAATTGCGCTCAATCCGTGTGCGCTGAAGCTCTCCAGCTCTGCCCTTCTCCTTGTCTTCTTGAATTCTTGAAGCTCGCTCTGCCATTCAAAGTCACGGTATCTGAGGTCTTCTTCGAGCAATCTTATCCTTTCTTCATCAAGCTTCGTGAGTGGAAAGGAAGGAAGATTGAACCTCTTAATATCGGTTGCCCATAGCCCTACCCATTTTGCTTCAGGAGTTGTAAGTTCCCTCAGGTGAGCTGCGTTCGCTGATCCCCTGATGATAACCATAGCAATGTGCATCCCCCAAGGATCTGCGTCTGTAAGGAGGTATACGGGCAGTCCTAGCTCCATATTCAGTCTCCTCAAAAGCAATCTCGCGAGCCTCGGAGCTTGCCCAGCAGTGTCAATAAGGATCGCGTTGAACCTTTCGTATACACGCTCTTCTATAAACCTTCTGAAAACGGCATTTTTCTCTATCACGAAGACTTTGTCAGCCTTGCAAGAGATAAAATCAGCCTGGGCAACAGACAGACCTATCATTACCCCATCAGGATTTGAGCTCAGGTTGGCGCGCATCCCCTTGTGAGTCTCGGGCGTGGTGTACTCTATAGTTAGGTCCCCGAATATTGATGATCTCTCTTTAGGAAATATGTTAAATGCCTCCCTAGGCTCCATAAGCAATGCCTCAAGGTCCGTCACAGTATCGTCAGACTCAAGCTGTTCTCTAAACCTAATTCCATAGTTCAACGAATGATAGTAAAGGTCCCTCAAGGTGCTGCTCTTTCCTTCCTCAACAAGCCTTTTGGCAAAGGAGGCTACCCACAGCAACTGGGTTAGAGACCTTATCTGTTTTATATTGCTTGCAGTCCTCTCAGCCCTATACGGTCCCAAAACAAGCTGTTTCAATTCTTCATCAAATATTATATTGGAGGTGCTTCGGATAGGCAACTTGATCCTTGGAAACTCCCCTCTCTCTATTTGCCCGTAAACTTCTATGCCCAATTCAGTTAACTTGGACAACACTTCTTTGTTCAATCTCTTTTGCATGGGTCTGCAACCTCTTCAAGACTTTTTCATGATTGGGCGGATTTGGCGACCCAGCAAGATCCGCCGCAAATTGAGAGATCATGGGGAGGTACTTCTCAAAGACGCTAAGTCTTCTCTGAACGAACGCAGCCTTCTCTTTCTTTGCCAGATGCATCCTAAGTTGCCTTGCACAGGTCTTCAGTGCCCATTCTATTTCATATTCGACCTCAGGCCTGTCTGCTATGTATTCCTTACCAACAGTCTTGTATGGGACCTTAGTGGCGCATATGTGCACGAAAAATGCTAAAGGCATGGTGGCGGGATCGAGTTTGTATCTCTTCCAATTGATTTTTTTAATGACCTTCATGGTCACATCGCTGTGCAGGTCGTATAGTAGCGGTATCTTGTTAGCATATCTGAATACAGTCAGCTCATCTGGAGGAGTTACTGGGATTTCTCCGCCGTAGGCTATAGCAGCCTCAACTATAAATGGGTGTCCGCCGTAAGCAGCAGCTCCCCTTTGGGTCACAGCTACAAACTCGGGCCTGAATTCTCTCATAATGCCTGCCCTGAGCAGCTCAGGTCCAACTGAGGA
Organism: uncultured Nitrososphaerota archaeon; assembly: GCA_964654895.1. Lineage (GTDB taxonomy): Archaea > Thermoproteota > Methanomethylicia > Methanomethylicales > Methanomethylicaceae > WYZ-LMO10. The sequence continues at coordinate 3,089 of CAZZJY010000117.1, read as the reverse complement.
GAGGCACTGCGCATCAGGCGGCTGAAAACCGTCATACTCCTTCATCTTGTTTACCAAGGTCAAAAGCTCTTTAGGTGTAAGACTCTTGGGGTTCATATCAGGTTTAAACTTTATACTCTTTAGGAAATTGAGGGCTGTGGCAACCCCGACCCTGTGAAAGTTGTTTGCCAAAAAATCAACGAGCGTGCTACTCCTAGTAGAGTTTATCATCCTTTGTACCATTTCGAGATCGATCCCGTGAGGGTGAGGCTTTACCTCCTCTGCCGGCTTCGGCATTGTCTCGGTTATCCTGTCGAACCGATAGATCACCCCGTCTGGATCAATGAAAAGGATGTTTGCATATGGGAGAATTATTGAGGTCTGCTTGAAGTACTCAACCACCTTTGGTTTTGCTCTAACGTAGTCACCTTCGAAGCTGAACTGAACTATTGTGCCCCTCCACCTGCTTGGATTTGGCATTACTTCCTTCCTTTTGACTATTGGTTTGTTTTCTTGGATATTGATGTTCAATTCGTACGTGTACTTTTCGTAGCCCCCCTGGCTCGAAGTTACTTTGACTGTGCTGTGTGCGGTTATCTGCCCGTAGAGGACCGCCATCTTGCCTCCTAAACCAAAGATCCCTCTACTCTGTCGGAGGGTGTATTTGGAACCGAATAGTATTTGAGCAAATGCGTATGGAACCTGTTCGTATGGCACGCCAATCCCGTTATCTTCAACCCTCAACCTATAGATTGAGTTGCCCTCATCTATCAGTTTGACTCTAACATCAGGCAATATTGAGTATTGCTCACAGGCATCAAGCGCGTTCTCGACCAGCTCACGAATGATCGTGTAGGTTGCCCTTACCGGGTTATCAAACCCTGCTATCTCTTTATTCTTATAAAAGAAGTCCGCGGCAGAGATTGCCTTGAACTTCTCGCCAGACACTATGCCTCCTCCCTAAGCTGAGGTTTCTCTTCCCAGAGGGAGAGCTCTCTCTTTTTCAGATCCATGTGCTTTCGGTTGAGAAAACGGTAGACAGTGCCGTGTTGCATGCCCTTAAGGAGCATCTCTATTGCCTCTTTTGCAACCCTGACCTCCTCGTAGTCACCTATAATGGCGATGGTGTGACCGTATACAGATACGTAGGTGTTAGTCAGGTTCTCGATGATTCTACGCGTCTTGCCTTTCTCGCCGATGACCCTTCCCTTAACTCGAATGAGTTGATTCCGTGAGTCGCCCAAGATCTCCTTCAGATCTATAACCTCGAGGATCTGCCCATCGCTGAAAAGCCTAAATGCTCTCTCGGGACTGAAACCCCTAGCTATGGCGTTGATCAGGTCCTTTGCCTTCAGAATCCCTGAAGGGTCCTTTGAATCTAGTGAGCTCTCTATAATGACTTCGCCTGTCTTGCCGTCCACAGAGATGTTTGTTCCAGTGCTTTTTTCTATCTCTGCCTTAGTGCTACCTTTATTCCCTATGAGTACGCCAGCCCTTTCCAAAGGGATCTTCAAGTATATTCTGCTTTTCATTTCTTCAGCCATTCTAGCACCGCCTCTTCTTCAGGAACGTTCAGTCCAGCTTTCTTAAAGAATCTCAGAATGTTAACCACGTCCCTTTTTAAGAATTCCCAACTCATTGGATGCTCTCTTGGTACGGCTTGACCAAAATCTATCAAATAAGCCTTTCCATCGTACACCATAATGTTGTATTCGCTCAGGTCTGCATGTACTAGTCTGGCAATCAAGTACAGGTTTTTGATGGCATTTAAGATCTGCTGGTATAGCCCTTCGTCTGGTTCTGGCAGGTCTTTCAGGAGAGGCGCAGGCACGCCACCCTCCCCAATAAACTCCATAACCAAAACGTTCTGGTAAGCGCATATCGGCTTTGGCACAGAGACCCCCGCAATCCTCGCCTCAGAGAGATTCCGATACTCCTTCTGTGCCCATGTGTAGACTATTTTACGGTAATTCTTCCCCACTCTGAATCTAGGGTCGCCGTGGATATATTGGAGCATGCTCTTCTTGAACTCCATGGAGGACGTGAGAAAGATCTTTACGGCAAGGTCCTCCCCACCGCTCCCTTTAGCCCAATACACTCTGGATTCTTTTCCTGCCTTCACAACGCCCTTCATGCTATCAATTATTCCCTTGTTTATCAGAGAATAAAGCGCCATAACAGTTTTGCTGTCAAATACCTCTTCTACGGTCTCAAATAGATCTTCATCCTTTTCTAGTTTCAACCTTTTTCGCTCTACTTTTTTCAACAACTCTCTATCGAGTTTCCTCTCAACATCTTTTATCGACATTAGAGCCCACTTAAATTATGTAGATGAGTAGATAAAACATTTCAGGCAAGCACGCCAAGCAGACCCTTGGATTTAAGGATTTTTATTTCATTTCTATCATAACGCCAGATTATATCTCCCTTTTGGTCGGATTGGAAATCCCAAGGAGCTACGAGAACTAAATCTCCTTCACGGAGCCAAATCTTTTTTATCATTTTGCCGGGGATCCTACATATCCGAGTCTTACCATCAGCACATTTAACTTTTACTCTATTGAATCCAAGTAGCTGCGAGACAACCCCAACTAATTGACCCTCGCCCGGAAGAACTAACTCCCTAGATGAGCCTTCTTCATTTTTTGACATTAGCATACCTTCTTGTTAGGCATTAAGTTGCGCGAGAAGATATTAAACTTTTTCAAGGTCCACCATACTTAAGATCCGTGTAGGGGAAAAGTATTTGGGCCCGTGGCCTAGCTGGATCATGGCGGCGGCCTTCGGAGCCGCAGGTCGCGGGTTCGAATCCCAGCGGGCCCGCCACCAAACCTTCTCTGCCGGTGCCGAAAAACTTGGCCAAAGATGGGTGCCTTTTTTTAAAAATAAAAAAACCTACGGTATAGAGCAAAGCTAATTGTAAGCTACAGCTCGAAAAGTTCTACGCCTTTGACGTGAAGATCAGACTGGAGTCTATGAGAAAGCATAAAATCTAAACAAAAAGGGTCATGCGTTCGGGGGACCACCCAATGAACTTTAAAATAAGGGGTTTCTCCCGCCGAAAAGCCACCCTTCGCTTACAACAATTCCCTCAAGACCATGATAACCTC
>CAZZJY010000116.1:0-4433 GCA_964654895.1 uncultured Nitrososphaerota archaeon | reverse complement strand
CGGACTATACTACCGGAGCTCGAAATATTTCCAACAGGAATGGCAATTAAAGTTTTCGGATTTTTGGTGTTTCAGCTTAAACATTTCCATTCAGGAGGTCAGTGGTGCACACTGAGCTTATGCGTAATTTGGTTGACAGCGCTGTACCGAAGGCGGCTATGGAGGCGCCGAGCATGAAGATCAGGTAGGGCGAGTTTTCCATGAGGAGCCCGCCGAAGGAGATGCTTGCTATTCCGCTCAGCATGCCAAGCGAGAGCAGGAGACCGTATGAGGTCCCAACTATGCTGACAGAGGTCGCCTCCCGCATGAGCAGGTAGAGGGCAGGGTAAATGCCCCAGAGGGCGACCCCCATTGTGGATACGAGGATTACTGTCGGTAGCGTCTGCCTGACAAAGAAGGCACCAGCCATTAGGAGAGAGGATGAGAGGAAGAATGCGATAGTTATCTTTTTTGCGCCGTAGCGGTCCACCAGATTGCCTCCCAATATCCCGCCGATTATGCCCGCCCCCACCAAGACCGCGGTTATGGAGTCTGCGATGGTGATGTCTATGCCCTCAAAGAAGAGGACCGTTGGGAGGTACGTGTTTATCAGCCTTTGCACTGCGCCCAAGGATGCAAATAGCACCATTATGAGGATCGACTCCCTCCTTAGGAGTAGGGATAAGGTACTGCCCTTGGCGGTGATGGGAGGGGCTTCTGAAAGGGATCGGGGTTTCGTTTCAGATTTAGGTTCAGGCACAATTCCTGAAGGGGCATCTCTCCGCCTGAAGATGATCGAGGAGACCAGGAAGGATGCCAAACAGAGAGCCCCCCAGAGGAGGAAGGTAGAGCGCCAACCACCTGCGGCGGTAAGAGGGCCAGCGCTCAGGAGCGCTGCGAGAATGCCCATATCCCCGGAGCTGCTCTGGATGCCGAGTGCAGTCCCAGTGCCGCTATTGCGGACGATCTTTGAGGTGTAGGCATAGCCAACGGGGTGATATATGCTGCCGCCAATGCCAATTAGGAAGAGAGAGGGGATCAGAAGAGGGGGGAACAGGGCGGCGGTAAAGGAGCCTACAGAGACTATGAGGATGCCGAGTCGTAGCATGAGCGTGTTTGGGAAACGGTCAGAGACGCTTCCAATAGGGGTCTGCAAAACTCCAAGGCAGAATGGGATTATTGAGCTCAGTAGGCCTGCGGCCCCAAAAGTTAGACCGTACTCCAGTATTATGAGGGGCAGGACCGCGGGGAGGAGGAAAACAGTCCCGTCGTTCATGAAGTGGATCATTAGGTTGGTGTAGTAGTGTGCATTCATTTTAGAGCACAGGATTCCGTAGGAGCGCAGATATAAAAAAGCATATTGATGTGCACACATAAACCTTTGCATTTATAACTCCTAAGAGAGATCACTATGCTTGAAGGCGGTGGCGAGCGATAGCAATGGACGAGAGCGGATGGAAGAAATACCTCAACTTCTTGAACCGTAGTCCCTATTCGACGAGGCAGCTCGCCTCTGACCTTGCTCCACAGCGGAGGATCGAGGCGGAGGAATTTATCTCAGTAGAGAGGATGAACTATACACTCTTCCCTTTCCAGCAGAGGGTACTCGATAGGATAAGGAGGGATGCCCTCATCGTTGGACTCCCGACAGGGCTCGGGAAGACTTATATCGCCGGGGCATTCATTGCAAGGGAGTCAGCTCGAAAGCACAAGAGGGTCCTATTCCTAACGCCATCCGTACCCCTCGGGGTGCAACAGACGCTATTTGCCCGTCGCATGCTTAATATCGGAAACGCCTATTTCATATCTGGGAACATGCCGCCCGAGAAGAGAAGGGATCTCAGGGTCTGGAACGCCGGTTACGTTGTGACGACCCCCCAGACGTTTTACAATGATTTTTTGGCTGGTTACGAAGATTTGCTGCGCCATGTAAAGACCACGGGAGACCCGGTTGAAGCTCTGAAGAGCCTCCTCGGATCCTTCAGGTTTCCCTTCGACATACTTGTTGCTGACGAGTGCCATGGCTACATAGGCGAGACGGACGGTTACTCGATACTTTTATCCGCGAAGGCGTGTGGTACAAATATACTTGCACTGAGTGCCACGCCACAGCTCCACTCTCCAACGAGGCTAGAAGAACTCAAGAGGGTATTCGGTCAGATAGAGGTCTTCTCCATAGAAGATCCAGAGATCAAGTCCTTCATACCCGAGAGATCAATAACCATCGTAAGAGTCCATGTGCCCAAAAAACTTTTGACGGTCTACGATCAGCTCGCGAAGGTGATCAAGCTTTACAAGGAGAGAGTGAAGGATGTTTATGGTCCACAGCACCTGAGGGCATACTGCAAGAAACACCCTCTCTGCGTCTGCCTACTCGCGCTCAGAATAATGCGAACCAGAATAGTGGAAGACGGCGCGAGCAGCGTCCTAAATTACGGGATATGGCGGGTGAGGGAGCTCAATCAGCGCTTAAAGGAACTCGAAGGTAAGAGCATAAACGAGGTTTATCGTGAGGTAATAAAATCCAACTTTAACCACAAGTTCAGGGCGACAGAAGATATTCTGAGGAGGAAGGATTTTGAGAAAGCCATAGTGTTCGTCGAGTCCGTGGAGTGCGCAAAACAGTTTGGGACTGTGCTTCATTCCATCTACGGTATGGAGGAAGTGGCGGTGCTTGTGGGAAAGGGAAGCATGTCAATGGAACAACAGGCTTCTGCCCTAATGCACTTCAAGGAGAAAGCCAAGGTCCTAGTCTGTACCAGCATAGGAGAGGAGGGCTTGGACATACCGGTGGCTGACTTAGAAGTCTGGATGGATCCGCCGAGCAATCCAAGAAAGTGGATACAGAGGTTCGGGAGGATCCTGCGCCAGTCGGGGAGAAAAAAGGTCGCAAATATCTACGCCATTGTTAGCATGATGACGCACGAAAGGAGAAAACTGCTTTCGGTGATGAGGAGAGTTGAGCGCATTTATGGATTCACACAAAACATCAGAGAAGAGGACCTTTTTAAGGCGCCGGAGAAAGAGGGGACGAAGGGAAAGGGAGGGGGGCAGAAGGAGATCACACAATACATATGATTTCCTTGCGCGTCCAAGCGAGTGTGCCAAATCGGGCTAAAGTCGTTAATTGCCTTTCCTTTACTTTTTTTGGGTGCAAGGATAAGGATGTGATTAAGCCGAGGAGAGAGTATGTTTAAATATATATCCAAAAGTTTGATGGAGGTTTGGAGAAGGGGGAAACTGAAAATCTAACTGGGTTTTGCAAATGTTTAGCGTGCTTCTCGTGGCTTTTTTATTCGGAGGAAATGGGTTAGCAAAAGCTCGGAATTTTACTGCCTTACTTTGGAAATAGCTATTTTTTATACTCAGACAGATGCTCCATATCTTCATATAGCCAAACCATACGATCACAAAACCAAAGTTTGCTGATGAAAACAACAACCCCGCCGAAAAATACTGACCACAACTTCAAAAAATAATAGCCCCCCAAATAAATGGGATCATACCAATTGCTTCAACTGCTGACAAAATATTTGGCATATAAAGATGGTGCTTTGGGATAGATTTTTTCATGATTCATCCAAATACGTTCGCCAAGAACTGCTTTTGATGCCCAGTTATTGGTGCTTCTTTCCTTAGGAAATATTCGCGGATTAAGCCATAACCATAATAGGACGATAATGATTGGAATAAGTGCCTACCAACCAAGCCATACTCTGCTCCAAAAAGAGGTTGCTAAAAGCGGAAGCATAGAAAAACGCGAATAACCACTCCAAGGATTAGTGTGCCTCAGCTAGGGTTCATCATCTAATTTGAATAATTTACTTAATTTTTTCTTCAAGCGTCACATTGCCTCCTTATATGGTTAAAGATAAATAAAAGTTTCCAGTTTGGGGTTTTTGAATTGTACATAAAGGGCGGAATTGCGCGGATCGGGCCGCTGCGCGCAGGATCGGCTCGGATAATAGGTTCTGGCGGAGGTTGGAGTTGGGGATGGGTTCGCCATTCCGCGCTCCCGCCGTTTTGATATTGTCGATAAAAAGGGGGTTGGGGCAGGTACAGTCCGACCTGGTTCCGGACCGCAGGGTGTGGCACGGTACGGTATTATATGCCTTCCTTCCCTGCCCGCTCCTGCCGGTTGTAGCTACTTGACCGACGCCCTGAACGACTTTCCGCAGGTGCACTTGTACAACCCTACGTTGAGGGGCTTCCTGCCCTTCGGTGCCATGGTCCAGGTCTTCTCCGGCTTTTCCACCTCATTTCCGCATTTCGGGCATTTCGCCATGAGGCGTCTTCACCTCAATCCATCGAATCTTTTCGTCAATATATAAAGCATATCAGATCTTTTCAGTCATTTCTTATCCGGGTCGCGTTGAACCTCAGATTCGATTAAAATTTAGGATGTTTGAACATGATGTGTTTTTGTGCTCTCTGAACGTCACATCGTCGTACAT
>CAZZJY010000115.1:0-4854 GCA_964654895.1 uncultured Nitrososphaerota archaeon | reverse complement strand
ATTGAAAATGTATTCTAAGGAGTCATAACCATAATGAAATTATTTCAATTCTGCTGACCTTTCAGAGGCGAGTATTTTATGAATGTATGATGAAATTTAGTTAGTTTGGTATGTGACAAGACTTATTTTGTATAATTATTAGTTGGCCTTTACTTTCATCTACTTTCATCAGATGTTCACATCTAAAGGATGCGTGCTTCCTTGCGACGTGTCGGTGAGGTGGGCGCAGGGGGTTTACCCTGCGGGGCGTATGCCCTCAGTCAGCCATCATTCAACATCTTTCCCTTCTGATTTGACTGGGACGGCTTCTTCATCCCCATATGAAGAGATTCCCTCGAGGGCTTTTATTTTTTCCTTTAATTTTCTGATGGTTCCAGAGGTAACTACTGACTCCACTCCAAATGTGTCGAAGATGATCCTGAGCCCAGGTCCATTAGCTCTTTTTATGGACTCCCACGATAGGTGGTCGATCCTTAGAATCATGAATGGGGATTTCCTGTAAACAACTTTGGCGTATCTCACCTGCAGTTTATCCCTAAGGTGAGATATGAGCCTGGGCTCCTGAACCTTGCCAGAGTATCTGAAGAGGATATAGCGACGGCGAAAAGGCCTCATGAGACCACCAATAGGAAATGTTGACACTCTCCACGACTGAAGTCGGGAGATTCTCGGTTTGTTGGGCTTTTATTCATAGCCTTCACCCTACCGAGTTCTGGGCACTGTCAAAGGTGCCCCTGCCATGGGCATATAGCCCATAGCCCGCTTGAGTATATTCATCGCTCCATTGTAGTCTGCGCTGCACTGATAACCACAATGTAGACATTTGAAGAGGCTTCCGACTCGAAATCCCTCGCTTCCGCATTTGTGGCATGTTTTAGACGTGTTTCTTTCGCTTATTTTGATGACTTTTATTCCAAGCCATCTCGCCTTGTATTCTATAAACTGGCTCAGCCTATGGTATGGGAATCCGTTATGAAGTCTTCTGTTGAATCTTCTACTTTTGTCGTTCTGCCTTATTCCCTTAAGATTTCCTAGAACTATCATCGAATCGTTTTCTAACGCCTCGTTGACTATTGCCTTGCTTATTTTGTGCAAAATGTCGTTTGTTATCTGCTTTTCTTTGTGTCCAATTTTTTTAATGGTTTTGTAGGCTCTTTTTAAGGTTAAGGATCTTCTGAGGTAGAAGTAGTGCCCCTTAACACGCTTAAGCTCTTTTCCATAGAACTTCGGCTTAGGATTGTTTGAATTAACTGTTGTAGCAATCCACCTTATACCTAAGTCAACCGCCAAAACTGATTTAGGGTTTCGCTCTTCAACTTCCTTCTCAATAGTTATGTAGACAAACCATTCATCGCCTTTTCTAATCACTTTGGCTTCTCTGCAAGTTGCGCTGTTAGTTATAGGCTCATGCGTCTTTATTGGAACGTTAATCCCGCCTCTAACTCCATAGACGGGTATCCTGAGCCAATAAGGTGTTAGTTTGGTGTCGGCTCGATAAACATCCCTTCTGAGAATCAACGGATATTCTTTTCCTTCCTTTGGTTTTCCAATGTGTTTCAAAAGCCTTTCGGCTTGTTGCTTAGTTGCAGAATAAAGTTGAGCCGATTTGTCTCCATGGAGGTAACGTTGAAAATTTTCGTACTCTCGCTTAAGAAGTTCTTCTTTGCCTTTCCGAAGCTCGAGAATCTTAGCCTTAATGGTCTTTTTTGCCTTCATGAGCGACTCGCTCAAATCATACATAGCTTCTCACCACATTTAAGCTCATCGACAATTCATCCTACGGTTAAAACCGTAGGCTTTCTTGTCGACTTTTTGTAATTTTAGCAATAAAAAGGTGTTAGCAAAATTAATCAAAGGCACCCTAATTGGGGACGAGTTCAAGACAGTTGGGCGGATATTAGCCGAGATATGGACGACAAATCGCCTCTGGTGAAGTTCACTCGCAATTTGATCACATCATCAGAAGGGGAGAGACGCAATGAGCCGAGATATGCAGCCTGCTTATCAATTCTTAGAAAAAGTGCGGATTTTCCATCGTAATAGAGGTCCAATTGATCACGTATCTGTGAAAGTTCGGTATTTGGCAGGGAGCGCAGTATGTGGCTAAAGACCTCCTTTGCAGACTCCGGATCACTGATCTCAAAATTCAGAAGGATTATCGGATTTCCATGATGCCCTTTCGCATTGGTCTGGTTGACAGTGATGGAAGTTCTGAGACCCTTGGGAAGGATGTTGAGTATAGCTGCCTTGACTTTCTCAAGGTCTTCCGTGGCGTGTGTTATGGTGCTCACTGACAAAGAAGAGATCATAGTCCCCAAAGAACATTGTCCGTCTAATAAATTTAAGGAGATCGGCTCGGCCTTACTTTTTCTGCCCCTTTACCTTTTACATAGAGACCGCGGCTCTTCCTCCCTGCAGGGGTGAGCCCTCTAAAGACTCTGCCTCTCTGGGACGGGTTCGCTATCCAAGAGAGATCTTTGTCCGATAATATCGCTGGATGTGATGGGTCTACCAATATGACTTCGTACCAAGCATATCTTCCATCGGAGGCCACCCAGTAGCTGCCCAGAACGTTCATATTAGGGAACTTTCTTGCCACCCTTTCCTCTGCGATCCACCTTATGCTCTTCCTTGATGAAAGACCATAGATCCCCATCCGTTTGGGGCGCCTGCCGCTCCTCGGTCTTCTGACATTTGCAGGACCCCTTATTATTCGGACCCTTACAACGACGATGCCTTGCTTTGCCTTGTAGCCTAAAGCCCTAGCTCTGTTTAAACGTGTAGGATGGTCGACTTTGCCAATGGCGGGACCTCTCCGCCATTTGATGAGTCTGCTGAGGCGTAGAGTGCCTTCTATGCCCTCCTTTGGCTTCCGCCACATCTCCGCTAGATACTTATATGCTGACATCAGTGCACCAGCCGTAGTCTAAAGCGTCTTAAACGCGTTTATAATGTTTTCGGCGACTGCGATTGCGCCAGCGACTTGTGCCTCACGTGTTTGTGCGCCGATGTGCGGGGTAGCAATGACATTGGGCAGGGATATCAGCTCCCTCTCCCAAGGCTCCTTGGGTGGTTCATTCTCGTATACGTCGAGGGCGGCGCCAGCGAGTTGCCCTCCTTTCAAAGCCTCAAGGAGGTCTTTTGTGTTGACAACTTCTCCCCTTGAGGTGTTGATCAGGTACGAGCCTCTGCGCATCATTGATAATGTTCTCGCGTTTATCATTTGCTTGGTCTCAGGGGTTAGTGCCACATGGAGTGTCACTATGTCTGATCCTGATAAAAGCTCCTCGAGGGATCCTGCACGTGAAGCTCCAAGTTTGTTCAAGACTTCATTTTCGACAAAAAGATCGTACACCAAAATTTTCATACCAAAAGCGTGTGCCCTCTCCGCCACAGCCTTGCCTATTCTACCAAAACCAACAATTCCTAGAGTCTTTCCGCGCAACTCACTTCCGTAGAAGTGTTTCTTCTCCCAAAGACCTTTTTTCATGGACTCGATAGCTAGGTGCGTTCCACGAAGAAGATTTAACATCAGAGACATAGTCAGTTCTGCGACTGCAACGGTTGACATTTGAGGAGTGTTAATAACCTTTATGTCCTTTGCCTGGGCGGCCTCGACATCAATTGTGTCTAACCCGACCCCCACGCGGGCTATAATTTTGAGCCTCTTTCCAAGGTCGATGATTTCTTTGGTGACTTTGGTCCTGCTCCTCACGATCAGGATTTCATAATCTGCTATGACTTTTTTAAGATCTTCCTGTGAAATCCCATACCATTCCCTAACGTCAAAGCCTGCGGCTTTCAACCTTGAAGGGCATTCTTGGTCGACTTCATCGGCGATGAGCACTCTCATATACAACACCATTACAGGTCAGGAACTATTTTCTCAAATTAAACTTTTTTGTCCTCCATGAGAAGGAACAACTCTATCTGGTGGATGGGTATAGGTTTTCCTTTCTTGGCGAGTGTACAACTCCTCTCGCAGGGGCGTTCCGTCAGACAAGACCTATTAAGGTCGAGTAGCCTAGGGTCCGAAAGGAGAGACTTGGCTCCCTTTAGGTCACCCTTTGAGGCAAATGATAGCATTGCGGGGATGCTGACGCCATATGGGCATCCGCTGATACAGTTAGGTTCGTTGCATTGGATGCACCGACTGGCTTCTTCTATTAAAAACTTTATAGGGCTCTCTAAGGACTGGCACTTTGATGAGCGCTTCTCTATGTGGCGCGCCATAAGATGACCCTTGACGGAGATCAGGACCCCACAATTAGTATAAAAGCTTGGCGTCCCAGGACGAGATAGACTCGTGAACTGCAACGGAGATTGGTAAAAAATGTCTAGCAAGCCTAGTGAACTGCCCCTCCCTATCGGACGTGGACGCCCCCACGAAAGGGTTAAAACAAAATGTTGGTACTTTGAAGGAACCGTCTTTTATATTGGGATTTAGAAAGTTTCACTTATGGTGTGCAGAGATGATAGCAGGAGTTGTAGGTAAGACCAACGTAGGGAAGTCAACTTTCTTCTCAGCGGCAACGCTAGCCCCCGCGAAGATAAGCAATGTGCCGTTTACAACTATAGAGCCCAACAGAGGTGTGACAAGTGTGAGGGTTCGTTGCGTTTGTAAAGAGCTAGGAGTAGTCGACAACCCTAGGAACTCAAATTGCATCAATGGGATCAGATGGGTTCCTGTGGAGCTTGTTGATGTCGCGGGACTTGTCCCGGACGCACATAAGGGTAGAGGGCTAGGGAACAAGTTCCTTGACGATCTTCGCCAGGCGGATGGATTCATACACGTCGTTGATGCATCAGGTTCAACAGATGCAAACGGGAACCCGTGCGAGCCCGGGGCGAGGG
>CAZZJY010000114.1:0-11102 GCA_964654895.1 uncultured Nitrososphaerota archaeon | reverse complement strand
TGAACCGCTCTTCCGATCTGATGCCACAAGGGCGAGCAAGGAGAAAGGGGAAGAGCTCATGAGAGCCGTTATCATCGATCTGATCAAAGTTATTGAGGAGGCAAAGCGTACAATTATGGGGTGATCTTGTGAAGACAACCTTCAAAGACCTCCGCCTGAACACTACTAGGAGAAGGGAGCTCATTGATTTAACTGGCGAAGTCGTAAAGGTGGTGAGGGAAAGTGGCGTCGAGAACGGAATTTGCCTGGTCTACTCCATGCACTCGACAAGCGCCATAATTATCAACGAGGGGGAGCGTGGCTTGATGGAGGACATACTCGCCAAGATAGATGAGGACTTCCCGCGCGGGAGGGCGTGGCTCCACAACAGGATTGACGATAACGCGGACGCTCACCTCGCAGGCGCCTTCATAGGTCCCTCAGTGGTCATCCCCGTGAAGGGCGGCTCGCCCTGCCTCGGCACTTGGCAGAGTGTCTTCTTCGTCGAGCTCGACGGTCCAAGGAGTGGGCGGAGGGTCGTAATAGAAGTCCTTGGTAGCTGAATAAAATTGGATTCTTGAGGCTAACCTTCACAGCCTTGGCTGTTCAAATCTCAATAAGTACAGAAGGGGAAAACTCAACACGAGGGGAAGCTGTGAAACTCAGCCCACTCACACTCTTTCGCGATGGCGCTCAATAATCTCCGAATTTTTGATCCCCTATTGCAAGCTCTGGTAATGTTCTTATCACATTCGATATCTCTTCTACAACTACTCTTGCCACCACTGCCTGTACCTTTAGTTTCGCTTCCACTCAAATAAATCGCCCAACTGATTAACTCCGAGCGCGGTATATAAACATTGGCACTACCCATCATTGATTTTAGCATACCGCTGGAAAACAGAAGTAAGAGTTCATCTTTCATTGAAAAAATAAAATTTCAAGTTCCTATTCTTATTTTTAAACACCCCCCGCGGTCCCCTCTTTTTTCCCTGGCTCGCTGACCTTCAAACTCAGCTAAATTAAGCCTGATTCGCTGAGCCTCAAAGGGAGGGTAACGCTAAACCAGCTTATGGATGAAAAATTGAAAAATGAGATCTAACCTAAATTCTCCGCTGGCGTCCTTTCTATATCAACCTTGAAGCTATCCTCACCGCCACCATCGGGTGGAGCATGAGCTTCGCCGCGACCCTCTTGACATCAAGCCCATTTGCCAGGTCTATGATATCCTCCCCGCTGAGGAGATCCCCTAGCGTGTTGAGATCATCATCTGGAAGAGTTTCAATAACCCTCAGGACCTTGAGGCTCTTTGAGATCCTGGATCCCCAGGGCTCGCTGTACCTGACTGAGTAATCCCTCAGGACCGATGGATCCCCTGCCTCAATGGCTTGGGCTACAACCTCCCCTGCGATGCTGCCCGCAGCCATGCTGCTCCTTATCCCCCCTCCCGTGATGGGTATAACCTGACCGGCCGCGTCTCCGCAGAGGACCACGTTGCCCTTTACCAGCTCTCGAATCTGGCCGCCCACAGGTACGCCTCCACCACCCTCCTTGATCACCTTCGCGTTGCCGAAAAACTCCGGGTGCCCCGCTATGAACCTGTCGAGGTATGGCTTGGCTGGCTTGCCCCTCACCCCTATGCCCACGTTAGCCATGTACTCGTTCTTGGAAAAGACCCACACGTACCCGAGTGGCGCGACCTCGTTACCGAGATAGACCCTTATCATGTTCCTCTCAGGTATCCTGCAGTTGACCATCACGTATTGTATGGTTGGTATTATCTCGTAGCCCCCCAGGTCAAACCCGCAACTGCGAGCCACGACAGACCCGACGCCGTCTGCCCCCACCAGGTACCTGAACCCGACAGTCCTCAACTCCCCCTTCCTCTCATAAACCAGGGATTTAGCCACCCCGCCTTCGATATTTATCCCCTTGACCTCGCTCCGCATCTGTATCTCGCTGCCGGCAGAGGCTGCCTCGCTTGCAAGCGCGTATAGGAAGAGCGGCTTGTTCAATATGTAGCCCCTGTACTCCCCGGAGATCTTGACCATCTTGCTCTCGTCCGGTGGGAAGACGTAAGCCCCGTGTATTGTGTTGGATATTAGCGAGGACGACGGGGGTATCTCCGCGGTCTCGAAGGCTGAAGAGGATACGGCCTCTGCACAAGCCCTCGTGCCCAAATCCCTCTCCTTCTCAAGGATGAGTGCCGAGAACCCCTTCCTGGCTATCTTCCTTGCAGCCATCAGCCCAGCAGGACCTGCTCCAACAACAACAGCGTCGTACTCCATCGCGACCACTCACAGAAGGCTAAAGGCTTGAGGGGGTATAAAAAAGTAATCTTATGAGGCGGGATGGAGTCTCCTCTCCCAAATTTTCGGAACGCACAGGTTCCTCTTCAAAGAGAGATCCAACAACCCGTGACACTATCAATCAGGTGATGGCTCGTACTCCAAAACGACCCTGCACGGGCAAAGCCGCACCATGGCGCCGCAAAGGAAAGATTCAGCCTTGTCTCAGCTTGACCTTCAATTGTGGCGCTCAAAGAATTGCATAAACAATTTTTAGCCATAAGAATTTATGATCCCTCGAAACTCTAATTATAACAGGTAATTGAATTGACAACCTCTTTCAGCAGTATAGGTAAAAAAGTGCGCCTCGGGAGGATCTTGAAGAACGGGAGGGCTGTGATATTTGCATTTGACCACGGTTTTGAGCACGGACCTTCCGATTTTCCTGAGGGCAGAGTGTCGCCTAGGAGCATAATAGAGCTCGCTGTGAGTGCAGGCTTCGACGCCATAATGACCACAAAGGGTGTCGCCAGGGCGACCCAGGACCTCTGGGCTGGGAGGGTGCCACTGATATTGAAGGTCACTGGTAAGACCTCCATAAGGCCGCCAGAGCACCAGTTCCTACAGTACTCGATTGGCAGCGTGGAGGAGGCTATCGCCATGGGCGCAGACGGCGTAGCGGCGACCGTCTACTGGGGCTCCCCACATGAGGAGTTGATGGCGGAGCAGTTCTCATCCATAGTCTCAATCTCTGACAATGTGGGCATGCCAGTAATGATCCTATCCTACCCGCGCGGACCGGAGATGAGCGACTGGTACAACGTAGAGACCGTTAGGTACGCCTGCAGGGCTAGCGCCGAGCTCGGGGCAGACCTCATAAAGACCTATTACACAGGTTCTGCCGAAACATTCAAAAAGGTTGTGGAGGTCTCGCCTGTGCCGGTCCTTATGAGTGGGGGTACCAAAGCAAAGGAAGTCATTGACTTCCTGAAGGCTGTGGAGAGCGTAATCTCCGCAGGGGGATCAGGGGTCGTGGTTGGCAGAAACGTCTTCCAGAGCCCCGACTTTGTGGGCTTGGCAAGGGCCGTCATATCCATAGTCCACAAGAACGCAAGAGCCGAGGACGCCATCAGTCTCACCAAGGAATGATCTCCCATGGGTACCAGAATCCTGTCTGCAGGGCACATCCTCGTCGACATAAAGGTGAGGGTGAGAGACTTCAGTGAAGAGGACGGTCTCAGCCCCATAAAGGAAGTAAGGTACGGTGTGGGCGGATCAGCAGCCAACGTCGCAATTGGGGTGAAGAGGCTTGGGGGGGAGGAGGGCCTCCTCGGAAAGGTTGGCATGGACGCCTTCGGGAGGATGGCTGTAGACGAACTCATGAAGGAAGGGGTCTCCTTGGAATGGGTCAAGATAGACCCGAGGAGCGAGACGGGCTTCACCATTGTCATAATAAACAAAGATGGAGACTTGGCAATGTACGGGGCAAAAGGCGCCTCAGAGGAGCTCACCCCCGAGGAGGTCTCGTCGGTGAAGGTGGAAGGTTACCAGTTTGTACACATAGCGAGCCTAAGGATAGACTCCTCTATGGCTATAGCGAGGCTCGCGAGGGGCGCCGGCGCAACCGTCACATTTGACCCGGGCAGGGAGCTTATAAAGAGAGGGCTGGGACACCTGTCGTCGATGCTTCAGCTCACCGACATCCTTCTACTGAACATGAAGGAAGCAGGACTCCTGACTGGTTGTGACACGCCTGAGAGGGCTGCAGATTCTCTTCTAAAGTACGTTAAGAGGGGCATCATCATCAAGCTCGGCGGGGAGGGCGTTTACTACAAAATTGATGGGGAGGAGGACAGAGTTCCGGCATTCAGGGTTAAAGCCGTTGACACTACTGGCGCTGGAGACGCCTTTGCCTCCGCATTCCTTATCAAGATGGGCGAGGGCGCTGGCATCAGGGAATCCATAAGGTTCGGCAACGCCGTGGCGGCAATGAAAGTGACCAAACTGGGGTCTCATGAGATACCAGTAAAGAAGGAGGTTGAGGCGTTCCTGTCTCGCTACAAACAATGACCTGCGCCCCGCATCGAGGAGTTAACTTGCATGCTTAGTCTCCCTGTCCGTCGCAAATAACCCACTTTTGCTCCCACGCGGCTTAGCTTGAATCCACATAGTCACAGGGGAAGGCATGTCTCGAGGCAAAATCTCGAAATAAAACATTGACGTCCAATCGCCATGTCCTCCAGCCACTCCCGGGGTCAATCCCTTGAAAGGGCTCCAAGGCTCGCCTCCATAGACTCGAGTACAACCCTTATTCTGCCGTAGAGGAGATAGATCACAAACACTGTGAAAGTCGCAATTATCAGGAAGATCGTGGCGGCGGCTATGCCGGCCTCCAAGTATTTTGACAAAATACCGCGGAGTATCGACGTGGCGTTGAGTAAGAAAACAGCCCCTAAGAATAAGAACATCAGCATGTAGAACGAGTTCTTTATCAGTCCCCCAACGCTCTTCTTCACCCTGAACGACCTCAAGTACCACACGATGAGGCGCTCGACGTCCTTTCTACTCATCAGGATCATGGTGAATGAAAATGCCATGAGCACTGAAACGACCATGATCTCAATAAAAGTCACAAGATCGGAGTTTATGGTCATGGAATTCTGCAGTATTATTGAGCCGAGTGTGAGAACCGCAACCATAGATACCAATTTCTTGCCTAGGCTCATGAGCATGGGCTGGCACTCCTTCGAAACGACGACTTTTTCAAGGAGAGCTCCTACATTCGCCGTCAAACTCTCCATAAAATTCCGAACTGCATCGGGTACAAGCGAAACGCCCCTCTCGACGATTTTCTCGTCCTTCTCAACGAGCATTGACGCGAGGCTGACCGATATCAGCACAACAAAAGCGGAGGAGATGAAGAGGTTCTGATCCACGAGTCCTACCTTGTAAGCCTCCCTGCCAACGATCAGTGCAAGTTCGCTTATTGGGATCATATACAACCCAATCCTGAAGCCATCCTTCATACCCACCCCTATCCAGCTCGCGAAGGTTATCGAAACCGCCTTTACCATTATTATGGCAGCCGCCAGACCCAAACCAATCAGGATCACCGACGGGCTCTCAATGTAGGGCATGGACAGCCCTATGGATACGAAGAAAATTATTGCGAAGAGGTCCCTGAGCGAGGTCAGCCTCTCCATGGCAAGCGGTGGCATCTCCTCAATCCTGGAGATTATCATTCCTGCCAGGAAGGGACCTAGTGCAAATGAGAGGCCCATGTACCCCCCTATGAGCCCGTAACCGAGTGCGACAGCCAGGATTATCAGGAGGAGGGTCTCCATGTCGCCGTATCTTATCACGTACCTTATGACCCTTGGCAGTATCTGCAATCCGAAGACGAGCATCACCAGCACGACTGCTATGGTGTTCCCGACTATGGAAAAAGCCTCGCCCACCATGAACCTGCCCAGTGTGGCAAGCGCTGGCATCAGTGATATCCCGACCATCGCTATAATGTCCTCTCCTATCCCGAGGCCGACGATGAGGGTAAAGAGGGAGCTCCTGGTCATGCCCTTCCCCTCCAGCAGTTTGAAGGCTATCATGGTGCTGGAGTTCACCGCTATCAGGATGATGACGAATGTGAAGACCATAGGCATACCGACAACCACTCCGATGGCAGAAGAGATGAAAACGACGAACATCAGCTCGAGGGCCAAGATCAGCAACATCCGTGGTCCATGGCTCATCAGGAACTCGGACCTAACGCTGAGCCCTATCTGAAAGGACATTAGGGCTATCCCGATCTCGCTCAAGAATTCCACAGACCGAGAGTCGGGGTTGACTATCCCAAGCATCGGACCAACGACCAGCCCCGCGATGATGTAGGCTGCCACCGGGGCAATCCTAAACCTTCTGAGTATCAACGCGCTGATGGAAGCCAAGAAGATTATGGCTGCGAAGCTCGAGAGCTCTTCCATACTGTTGACATTTAGCCCTGAATTAAATAAACCATTTGGAGCTCAGGAGTTAGAGGGAGATGTGAAATTTGTGCATGCTAAGTTATCTAATTTGAATCTGGTCTCAATAGAAAAGAGCAAAATTTGAATTGAATAAGAGGCATCAACACAATTCAGTTAAGATCGCTGGACCCTCAAAGCATGTCTAACTTTGGTCTCATCTCCACGCCGATGAGCTCCCCCAGGTTAGACGCCAACTTGGCAAGGAGCTCCTCCTCGGTCATGGAGAAGATGTTCAGCCAAGCCTCAACTTGCCTCTCCACCGGCACCACCTCTATGCCCTCCTCCCTCAGAATCGCCATCTCGTCCGGGGAGTGTTCGTAGTTCCACCTCGGCAGGACAAACTTCTTCAGCTTGATCCTCCTTGTCTGGACCGCCGCGATTATCTTCCCTGACCCGCGCCACCCCATACCTCCGACAGGCCCAACGTTCCCCTTTATGTCCCCTTTGCCGCTCATCACAACGTCAGGCCTGCCCTCTATCCCCGCCAGTTCTGAGATGGCTGCCACACTCAGGGCTAGCCCGAGGCTTGGGCCGCTGACTCCCATCCCCGCGACCCCCTCCAGCGGACTTATGACCTGGAACGTGAAGTCGTAGTTGGATATATCCACGCCCACCTTCTCGTACACGTACCTCTTCACGAACTCGACTATGTTAGTGGCGCTCTCCAGCACGCTGACGTCCTCCACAGGCGTAACCGCGCCCACAAATGCGGCTTTGGCGGCGCCTGTCACGGTCACCTTCCCTGTACCCTTGGGCTTGGAGACGCACTCCACTATCAGGATCAGCCCCCTTCTGCCCTGGGGGTCTGTGGCGAGCCCGAGCGAGACCCCTGGGTCCAGCCTCTCGTAGACCATGCTCTCCTGCGCGTCCATGACCTCCCTCTCCATCTCGCCCTCGAGCTGCTCGGCCGCCTTCTCGAAGTGGTAGATCCTTATCTTGTAGTTCTCAGGGCTGACCTCCTTGATTGCCGATATATCTGTTGTTCCTAGGACTGCATGAAGCCTGGCAAGGTCCTCCTTGTAGAGGCTGTTTATCTCCGCCAACCTCTCTGGTGTCTGCGCCCTTGCTATCTCGAGCGCGACGTTCACCTCCTGAGACCTGAGCCTGTTCGCCTCCTTGATGATCTCGGCGACGACCCTCGGGGAGACCGCCCTGTACTTCTTCAGTATTGCCAGGACCTTTTCAGGGCTGACCTCTGGGTGGAGGTGGGCTGCGTAGTGCCTCATGTGGACCCTCAGGACGTCCAGCCTCTCGGCATCAGTCCTCGGCAGGGGTATCTCTATGACGTATGGCTCGAACCTGTTTATTATCGCCTCGTCTATCATCTCCAGACGGTTCGTGGCGGCTATCACTATCACATTCTCCAGCGGCTGGAGGCCGTCGAGCTCGGTCAGGATCTGGGCGGTCAGCCTGTCACTGACCGGATCGCCCTTCCTCTTCCCAGCTATCACGTCGAACTCGTCGAAGAATATTATGCTGGGGGCGTACCTCCTGGCAAGCCCGAAGAGGTCGCGGATGTTCTTCTCAGGCTCGCCCACCCACTTGGCATTTATGAGCAGCTGGGCCGCCGGTATGTAGAAGAAGGCTGCGTCGTTCTCCTTGGCTATGGCTTTTGACAGGTATGTCTTCCCGCACCCGGGCTCGCCCCAGAGGAGAAAGCCCTTCGGCGGGACCCAGCTGAGCTTGCTGGCCAGCTCGGTCGAGAGGCTCAGAGAGATTATCTTGAAGAGCTTCTCCTTTATGCCGAAGAGCCCGCCTATGTCCTTGTAGCTGACTGCGGGCTTTATCTTCAGGACAGAGGACATGACCTCGTCGCTCTTCTCCTGCTCCGTGTAACCCCTCAGTTCCCTGGCTGCTATCTTGAAGTCCTCTATCGTGACCAGGTACTTTATCTCCTCAGGCGTGAACCGCTTGCCGGTCACCCTCCTGAAAAACCGCTCCCTGAGGGGCTCTATCTTTCTGCTCCTCACCTTGTTGCACGCGTCTATTATGTCGAATGGTGTGAGCTGGGTCTGCCTGTAGGTGCTCACGGCCCTCTCAAGAACGGTGAGGACCTCCTTCGCGGAGAGGTGGGTCCAGCCGAACTTCTGGAGCTCGGCGTTCAACACGGCGAGGAGCATCTCCCTGGTGATGTTCAGGTCCAGGTCTAATATGTGGGCTCTCCTTCTAATATCCTCCCTAATCCCCTCGAACTTGTTTGTGGCTGCGATGACTATGGTCCGCTGGGAGGGGTTGAGTATCCTGTTTATGTGCTCGACGAAGGCGTCCTGGACCCTCATGTCCTCCCTGTCCGTGCTGTACATGGACCGCTCCACGCGCAGGCCTATGGACTGGAACTCGTCGAAGAATATTATGCTCGGGACGTCCTTGGCTCTCCTGAATACGTAAGACATGTTCAGCACAGACTGCCCGTAGAGCGGGTTGAATATGTCGTTCCCCATGACCACTATGGGCTGGACGTTGACGCCCTTGCTGAGCCCGTACTCTATGGCGTCCCTCAGGCACACCTCCGCCAGTAGGGACTTACCTGAGCCGGTGGTTCCCTTGAGCAGGAAGAACTTGGGCGGCGGCGCGCCCTTGAACACGGTGGTGAGCGAGTGGTCCCGGATGACGTGGTACCCTACGGCGCTCATGATGAGCTCGTACTCTTTGTCCCTCCCCACTATGTCCTCCCTTTTCTTGGGGAACTTCTTCTCGAGCTCCGCGAGTTTTTTGGAGATCTTCCTCGGGTTGAGCTTTGCGTTCCTCCACCGCCTGTACTCCCTGTTGGCCAGGTAGAGGGGAAGCGCCAGCAACTTCCTCAGGTACGGCCTCCTTACCCACCAGTAAGACTCCTCTTCCTCAATCTTCCTCATCGATGTTGTCAAAGATCCCCCTCCATTTGCCTATGCCATATGTCAGACCCAGCAGGGAGAGCAGGGCACATGAGAGGAGCCAGTCTCCCACGTGCAGCTGGATCACCCAGGAGTAGAACCTGACCATCACAAACTCAAAGACGAGCCCTAAGGTAACCAGGATGAATATTACAAGTGACGAGTAGAACAGGTACCTCACGGTGAGGGCGAATGTGTCGAAGGCGCTCCAGCGCTTCCTGAGCGATTTCAAGGAGCCTTTGTCGAGGTAGGCTGTTATGAGGAACATGGGGATGAACGCGGCGTAGGCTATTACCGACCAGAGCGGAAATGCGGGGGAGTACCCAATGGGGGATGTGAACTGGACCGGCTGCTGGTAGCTCCCATAAACAATTGGGATCTCTATCTGGGTCGTGATGTTCGCGGGCACCGAGACTGACTGAGCCTGGGATGCTGGAAGGTCCCCGCTCCTGAGCGATATATTCACTGTGAATGGTTGCGATGATACCATGGCAAGCGTACAGAGGTATGACTTTGAAGTTACGTTCACGATGTATACCTTAATGTAGCCGATTGCGGCATCGCCAACCTGCTTTGCCCCCTCCACCAATATGCCAGGGTCAGACTTCGCAACAGCCATTATGATGTCTGCAGCCCCTCTGTACTCTGCATAGATGTACTCCCTGTTTATATCAAATAATGTTATTGGCTGTAACCTAACAGTCACAATCTCGCTTGAGGACGATAAATGAATTAATGGGGCTATGGCTACCAGTAACATCAGGAATAATGCAAGGATTATAAAGCCTCTTCTCAAGGCTACAACCTTCTCCGCCTCTTTTTTGAGGCTTTTCATCATGAAGGGCTTTCTCCACATGATAATCCTCCGAGGTGACTTTAAAAATTTGCCCCAACAAAAGCCCTCATTAATCGATGGGTTATTTTGTCCACAGGATTTCTAAAAATGTAGCAGGGTGCCAGCAAAAAATTGTTTAGAATTAAAAAAGTTTTTCAGCAAAACCCACAAATGATAATTGGTGTTGCCCGTGGTATTAGTCCTGAACAGAAACGAACTCCTAGAGTGCCTTCCAATGAAAGAGGCGATCAGTGCAGTGGAGGGGGGCTTCAGGCACTACAGGAACGCGATGGTCCCTCGCCGGCTGTCAATAGCCCTGGAGGATTACCAAGGGTTGTTTCTTTACATGCCCGCATATATTGGCGGCGTCGAGGCTCTTGCCATCAAGGAGGTCTCGGTGCACAGAAACAACCCCGGAAAAGGTCTCCCGACAGTCCAGGGGACCGTGCTCCTCAACGACCCTAAGGACGGCGCATTGCTCGCGATAATGGAGGGCGGAACATTGACCTCCATAAGGACAGGCGCCACAACAGGCGTGGCGACCAAATACCTTGCCAGGGGCGACTCTCGGGTTCTGGGAATCTTCGGTGCAGGTGTGCAAGCCCGGACCCAGGTGGAGGCTATAAATTGTGTTCGCAGTTTAAGCCTCGTTAAGGTTTATGACATAAACGCCCCTGCAGCTAGGTTCTTCTCAATAGAAATTTCAAGGGCGCTTGGAGTTGACGTGGTAGTGGCAGAGAGCCCGCGCGGTGCTCTGGACGGGGCGGACATAGTGGTCACGGCGACAACGTCGAAGAACCCTGTCTTCAGCGGCGAATGGATCAGTCCAGGAACACACATAAATGGGATAGGGTCTCACACCCCGGACTCGAGGGAGCTTGACAGTGAAACCATAAGGAGGAGCAGGCTCATTGTGGACTCGCGAGAGGCCTGCCTTGAGGAGGCGGGGGACATAATAATCCCAATAAGAGAAGGGGAGATAACCGAGAGCCACATAAAAGCCGAACTGGGAGAGGTTGTTACAGGGGAAAAAGAGGGAAGGCTCAACGACGATGATGTGACTGTCTTCAAATCCGTCGGACTTGCGCTCGAGGATGCGGCAGCC
>CAZZJY010000113.1:0-3375 GCA_964654895.1 uncultured Nitrososphaerota archaeon | reverse complement strand
CTAGGATAAAGGCTTCCCAAGCCTTGGGTCCCGGGGTCAAATCCCGGCCACCGCACCAAAATTTTTGCCTAGAGTATCATCATTTAAAAAAGTCACAGTTTAACGATATTGGCGGAAAGTCCCCTTCTGATGGGGGTGGTTCGCTGGTATTTGCAGTACCCTTCCTGCGAACACCAGCATTCGTCCTTTAAAATTTTTCAAATCTGATGCTGCATAACTAGGGGAGGTCCTCTAAAAGCTTCTTAAGAATAACCGACGCCTTCTCTCTTATCACAACATCCGCTTTATAATCCAAGGGCGTGGGATCCATGTTAATTATTATTAGATTGCCTCCTTGCCTCTTAACCACCTCTGGCACCATCGCAGCAGGATAGACTGTCAACGACGATCCGATCACCAAACAGCAATCACTTCCACATGCTATATCTATAGCAGTCTCCATCAGCCTTACGGGCTCTTCAAATAGTACAACAGAGGGCCTCATCAATCCCCCACATGATTTGCACGTGGGAGGGTTGCCGCTCCTTTCAAACTCTTCAATGCACTCTATCGTGCTCCTCTCCGCAGAGCAGAGATCGCAGTGGCTCAAGATGATATTGCCGTGAAGCTCTATAACGGACTTTGAACCGGCCTTCGTGTGTAATCTATCAATATTTTGAGTTATTACTGATTCTATGTAACCCCTCCTTTCAAGCTCGGCCAAAGCCAAATGGCCATCATTAGGAGCTGCGCCCGCAATGGCACCATATCTCATAGCGTAAAAACTCCAGAACCCCCTTGGGTTTTCCTCAAAATAACTTCTTGAGGCCATCCTTGGGTCGAACTTTTTCCAAAGCCCTTGACTTCCCCTAAAATCCGGTATGTTGCTCTCTGTACTAATCCCTGCCCCTGTAAATGCGATACCATGAGATGCGTTACTCAAAATCTCCGCAACTTTTTTTACAAGGTCCATAACGGTCGCCTACACGATCTCCAACGCTCTCCCAACCTCGTGAACAACTATGCCCGCCACTACCCACGCATCTAGCGCCCTCTTATACAGCGATATCTTTGCATCCGCCAGCTTAATATTATCCTCTTTAAATTCCCCCTTTTGAAACCCTCCTATGACCACCAAGGGGTTCTCCTCCTCTGTGATCAAAACTCCTAATTTATCTGCCTTTGTCTTTCTTCCCCCCTCGGTCAAGAATATAGTTTTGCTAGGCTTAAGCTCCTCAATAAGTTTCTTGAGGGTCTTCCTCTCCAATTTCATGAGCCACTTGCCCTTAGGGGGGACCTTGCCTATATCAAACAACTGCTCCACTAAACCTAAAAACCTCAAGTAATTTCTCGGCAACTTTATTTCCGGGTCCAAGGTGATCACGAAGTCATTGAGTGTGTGTACATAAACCTGAAGTAGTCCCTCTCTGTTTAGGGGGCTACCCAGTACATTTAGCAGACTAACGTACACTATGTCCGGTCTCCCTCTCCTGTCCCAATTTACGAGCCCCCTCATTGCAGCATAATGGTAAGATATGTCGAGGAGGACTTTATCAGGGTCTTTCCCCCTCCTCTCTGCCCACCTCTTCACAGAAGGATGATCTACGATCTCTCTTGGGACAATCTCCAACGCCGATTCCGCCATTATCAAATTTAACCTCTTCATATTTTTCAAACTCACTCACTTTAAGGAAGACCTATCTCAAAACATTTATGTCTTGGCTTTCTTCTTTCATATGGGTGCAGATTATTGCCATCAAACCGACGCCTAATTAAGGACTTGGCTGTCCAAAGGATCGAGAACCTCTTCAGGTTAGCGGAGGCAAATATCCGCTCAAATCCAAGCTATTCTGATAGGTACGTCGAGATGGCTATACAGATCTCAAAAAGAACGAACGTGCGCATACCGAAATCTTGGAAATATTTCATGTGTAAGTCATGTCACTCTTTCCTATATCCGGGCATCAGATCACGAATCAGACTTTCGCCTAGAAGGAGCCCCCACATTGTGGTCACGTGCTTGGTTTGCGGCGCTACTAAGCGTTATCCCATAAAAACCAAAAGGCAAAGGTAAAAGGATATATATTTAAGTTAGATTTATCTCTGGAGACGCAAACGGAGAGGAGATATCTGTGCCTCTTGCCCAGTATGTTCCAGCTGACAAGCTAATTCGCACATTAGCAGAGTACCTTAAAGAGAACGTTAAAGAGGTCTCACCACCCCCCTGGTCAAGCTACGTAAAGACGGGCTCACATGCAGAAAGGATCCCGACACAACCAGATTTCTGGTACGTAAGGTGCGCATCTCTACTCAGGCGAATCTACCTAGATGGACCCGTAGGCATAGAATCTCTGAGAACTGCGTACGGTGGCAGGGCAAAGAAAGGGATGCGCAGAGAACACCATTATAAGGCTGGCGCCTCATTAATCAGAAAGCCTCTTCAGCAATTAGAGAGTGCTGGATTAGTGACAAAGTTGGGCACTAGAGGCCGAGTCCTCACTGATAAGGGAAAATCCATAGTGGATAGAATTTCCTACAAATTGCTCAAAGAACTCCAAAAGGATATTCCTGCATTGAATAAATACCTTCCCGCCAAGGTTAAGTAGGGTGATGTCTTTGGCTGGCTCCCCTGACGAGTTAGAGCTACTGAAACAGAGGAAACTAGCCGAGATGCAAAGGAAATTGGCGGAGGAGGAACTTAGGCGAGAGCGGGAAGCACAGAAGCAGAACGTTCTTAGGGTGATCCTGACGCCCGAGGCAAGAAGTAGGCTTAACAATCTAAAGATAGTTAGGCCCGAGTTCGCTGAACAATTAGAACTTCAACTAATACAACTGGCTCAGCAGGGACGTTTGCCCGTTCCGTTGACTGATGAGCAACTGAAAAACATTCTACTCGAACTCCAAAGCAGAAAAAGAGACATAAAAATAACCCGGTTGTGAGGTGTTGTATGTGGCTAGAAATAAGCATCTTTCAAAAAAGAAAAGGTTGATTAAAGCCAATAAAGAAAGCAGCCCTGTGCCAATATGGGTGGTTGCAAAGACCCGCGGCAAGTTTAGACGACATCCAAAGATGAGGCACTGGAGGAGAAGCAAACTTAAACTATGAGGTGGGCTCAAGTGAGCGAAAGATCCCTTGATCCTGATGTTGTAGAAGATAAAAAGCGTAAACATCGTCACGAAGAGGAGGAAGAGGAAGAGGAGGAGGAAGAGGAGGAAGAGGAGGAAGAGGAGGAAGAGGAGGAAGAGGAAGAAGAGGAAGAAGAGGAGGAAGAGGAGGAAGAGGAAGAAGAGGAGGAAGAGGAGGAAGAGGAGGAAGAGGAGGAGAAAGCCAAACACAAGGAAACAAAAGGGGAGGAAAAGGAGAAGAAAAAGGAGAAGGAGATAGAAAAGAAAGAG
>CAZZJY010000112.1:0-9461 GCA_964654895.1 uncultured Nitrososphaerota archaeon | reverse complement strand
TAAGAGACCTAAAAGCGCTTCTTTTGTCCTCGCGTGATGAATAAGAAGGCAAATAGTGAAGAAACACCTCCCAGTGAGGATAGGCATAAATAGGGGAAGGAGGGCGACACCACGAAGCCAAAGTACCCCATAATTACCGGTCCCAAGAGTTCTCCCAGACCTATTGAAGACTCGAAGATACCCGCGTATAGCCCCCTCGAGGGAAGCGAGAGCATCAATACGAGCGAATGGGAATACAAAAGACCGAGCGATAAGCCTAGGATAGAAGCTGATGCGAAAAGACATACCTCTGAGGGACTGGCCCATGATATAAACATCGACAGACTCAACAGCGCCATGCCGAGCGGCATTGTGGCACTCCCTACGAATGAAATTACCCTTGAAAAGAAAAAGAAGACTAGTGTCCTGACCATCCCAACTGTGCCGATTAGATATCCTATCATGGATGGAGAGATCCCGTTCTTTGTTGCATAGGAGGGGAACAGTGAGAAGAAGGAGAGGATGGAGAAGCCCCAAATTAACATCACGTAAGACACTACGAGTACTAGGGACCTAGAAGGTCTGGCATTTGAAATCTCTTCTGGGTCTGAGTTGTTTATTTTCAAGGAAAAGAAGCCGCCTATTCCGACTACCATCATAAACCCTGCCAAAAAGAAGAGGCATGTGAGATCGATAAAATGGACCATCAGACCCATGAGCATAGACCCAAGCATGTATCCAGAGCTCCACGAAACACTGTAAAGTCCAACAGCCCTACTTCGCGATGCACATCCAGAGACGTCGCCAACGAAAGCCTCTGTAGAGGGCCAGACCATGGAAAAGGAGATCCCTTCCAGTATTCTCAAGATGGCGATTTGTTCTAAACTTGTCGAAACCACATACAGGAAGGATGTAAAGAGGTAGAGCAGTATCCCAGATAATATGAGTGGGCGCCGTCCAATACTGTCAGACATCCTGCCAAATATGAATGGTGCAAAAACATAAGGCAGGGCCACAAGGGTACCTATTATGCCGAGCTCCAACTCATTAGCCGAGAACTTTAGAGTTGCAAATAGAGGCACGAGGGGGGTCATTATGCCAAAGCCTACGGATATGGAAAATACGCCTATGTAGAACCGGGTGAACAAGGGATCCATATCCGACCACCCCGCATCAGCCCTCCAGAGCGAGATAATCAGAACAAAGCGCCTGTTTTTATATTTTAAGTCGCGGGCTTTCCCCCTCTTCAAGAGGGTTTAATTTTAGCCGAATACTCTGACTGCCTTGATGTAAGAGCCACCATTAAAAATCCAGATATCGATTATTTCATCAATTTTCGCCAGCTGCGTCGATCATTAATCGTCAATTATCAATCCTGCGTATTTCTAAAACTAGTTTCTTTTCTTCTCGACAGAGAGGTGAAAACTCCGAGGGCACACAACACTCCAAACATCAGGAAGGCAACATGTATTCCCACAATAAAATCGCCCAAACTGCGAGGCCTTAGGATCTCTGATCCCACAAAGACGGAAAGTACAAGGGTAGCCAATGCTATGCTGAATGTCTGCCCCAATGTTCTCATAGTTGAAAGTGTGGCTGAGGCTACCCCAAACAATTCCCTTCCAACAGAGGACATTATAACGTTCGTGTTTGGAGAACTAAACAGGGCAAAACCAATACCCATCAGAATGAGGATCATGACTATGGAAATAATTTCTGTCTCAACATTTATTGTCGAGAGGACAAATAGGCCGATGGCGTTAAGAGCTATCCCCACCGAAGCTACCTTGCTCGGATCAATTCTATCTGACAACCAGCCCGCCAACGGCGAGAGCAAGGCTTGCACCACGGGCTGTGCCATCAATATTGTCCCGGCAACCTGAGGGGTGAACCCCTTGATGACCTGAAGATACAGGCTGAGGAGAAACGAGAGTGCATAGGTTGCTGCGTAGTTTATTAGGGCAGATAGATTGGAGAGCGAGAACTTCAGGTTATTCAAAAAAAGTCGGACATCTAGCACGGGAGACTCGGTTCGCCCCTCCCAGACCACAAGGCAAACCATAATGAAAACGCCTATCAAAAGAGCATAGATAGGTGGGCTATAAAACCCGCCGCCGTAGGACGAGACCGATAGCGCCCCCCACATGATTGCCGCCAGCGAGGTTCCATAAAGCAAAGACCCAAAGATATCGAAGCGCTCCCCCGGGGTGCCTCTCCACTCTTGCTTGAGGCGCAGTGCCAACAGTAATGTGAGGAGACCCACGAGCACATTCATGGAAAATATGCTTCTCCATCCAAAGTGTTGTGTCAAAATCCCTCCGACAAAAGGGCCCAATGCTATAGAGGCGTATACGGAGGCAACGTTTATTCCCAGAACCTTTCCTCTGTCCTGCGGCGGGAAAACTGAACTCAGCATTGCCACGGAGGTCGCGGCAAGCATCGCCCCTCCTATGCCCTGAAAGATCCTAGAAGCGATCAATATTGTGGCGGAGTTTGCGACAGATGCAAAGAATGATGAAGCGGTGTATACAACCAGCCCCACAACAAAGACCTTCTTTCTACCCGCAATGTCCGCAACTTTACCCAAAGGTAAAAGGAAGATGGCTGTAGTGAGCAGAAAAGAGGTTTGAACCCATCCCAGCATCACTGTGTCGAGACCTAGCTCAAGCCCTATATTTGGCAACGCAATGTTTGTGGCAGAGGATACGAAAGGTGTCAGAAATGATGCAGAGGTTGTGGTCAGGATCGCTATTATTTTGATTTCCCTTTGTAGAGACCCTCTGGGGTGACCTTGCATACCATGATTTAGCCCAAACCCAAGTTTTTAAGGTTGCTGAGCCGAGTCCTTCATTATCTCGAAGGGAACGTTAAACTCCTCAGCACTGACTATCTCATTGAGCCTCTTCTTTGCCCTCACGATTTTGACCAATCTTCCCATAAGATCTATGTCCTTGCGCGGATACCCTAACGCCAGCATCGCTACGACGCGGTATCCCTCAGGGATCTTCAATAACTCCTTCACTTCCATCTCGTCAAAACTGCCCACCCAGCATGACCCTAAGCCTTCATTCGTTGCCGCGATGACCATATTCTGAAGTGCAATGGCAGTATCTATCGCGTACCATTTGGGCGATAGGTGCTCGTTTCCACACCCCACTATTACGACAGGAACCTCCGCAAGGAATCTTGCAAACCTTCCGGCTGAGAGAGCCCTCCTCTTTTCCTTATCGGTAACAACAATAAAATGCCAAGGTTGTAGGTTCATTGCCGATGGAGCCAGCCTTCCCGCCTCCAAAATCCGCTCCAAGACCTCCCTAGGGACTGGATCCGGAATATAGGACCTAACCGACCGCCTTGTGATTATAGCCTCAAATGCGTCCATCAAATTCACCTGCCCTTTGAACCTGGATGTTCTTACTCTCACAATCATGCTCCTATTCCCTAATCTCTAATCCTTTTAACCTGCCTCAGTATTCATTAATCAATTTTTAGGCACTTTGAACTTAAAGCTTGGGGTGGCGCCACTCAATTTAATCAATTCAATATACGATTAATTTTCCAAATATTAGGGAAATGCGAACTCGCAACGCACGCCATGTTGCTTGCAGAGCACCTCAAGCCGAGCGAACTGTTCACGCAGTGAGTGCCAGCGGTTGAATTTGTCTTCTCCCATAACCATCTTCAATCGCTGAATGACTGTTGGTTTGATGTTCAAGCGGTCGTATATTATCTTGCTCTTTGTCTTTGCTCCAAGGCGGACGATGCGTTCCATCTCATCTGGGGAGTCGTTGTACCCGGGTATAATTGGTCCATAAAAGATCCATGTAATTATCCCAAGCGAAGAGACCGTCTCCAGAGCCGAAATTCTCTCTTCTGGAGGCGGAGCCCTTGGCTCAAACTTTCTCTGGAACTCTTTATCGGTGGATGTAATTGTGAACCCAACATCGATCTTTTTGCCCCTTATCAAGTCAACGTCCCGAACTACCAAAGGCGACTTAGTCTGTATGGACACAGGAAAACCTGCCTCAATCAGAATTGTCAGCGCCCTCCTTGTCACCTCTAGACCCTTCTCAGCCGGCTGGTAGGGATCTGTGGCTGTACTCACCCCGACCACTCCTTTGGGCTTCCTCCTGACCTCCCGCCTCAAGATCTCGAGAACGTTTTCTTTAACAAAGACGTCCCGCCCCCATCTCAGACCAGGCATAACGTTTCTCATAACGTCTGGCACGTAACAATAAAGGCAGCCATGCCCACACCCCCAGTATGGGTTGAATGAATACGACAGCCCGGGTAGGGTACTCCTTGAAAGTGCTGTCTTGCAGGGGCGCGACTCTATCAAAGCAAATCGACCCTTCTCAAGTACTCGTCAATTCGCCTTTGGAGAATAGAGTCCTTGAGTATGCGGCTCTTCTCGATCCAATTCATGGGAGGGACAACCATGAATTTCTTGATGTGCAGGAGCGCGGACCTGAGCCTTTCAAAGACCGCAGGCTTGGTCTTTAACATTGATCTTACATTCTCCCTAACGAACCAGACCCCTAGCGGGAGGGGGAACTCTGGCATTATCTCCCTGATAACAACTACTGTAGCTTGCCTCCTTATTGTCCTTAGGAACTCAGCAACCGCAAGCCTCGTTGCGAAGTAGCATCCTCCTATCTCGGGGTAGGTGGTCCTCCCCCAGTAACTCTCAT
Organism: uncultured Nitrososphaerota archaeon; assembly: GCA_964654895.1. GTDB lineage: Archaea > Thermoproteota > Methanomethylicia > Methanomethylicales > Methanomethylicaceae > WYZ-LMO10. The sequence continues at coordinate 4,791 of CAZZJY010000112.1, read as the reverse complement.
AATCTCCAATCACAGAAAAAGACGACGAAGAGGGGTTCCAGAATGTTCCAGGGAACCAAGCCTCCATCCACTCAAAGGACCACTTCCTAGGCATGAAGATCGCTGCAAAGTTATTGTGCATGTAGGAATGGGTGAAGACCAAATATTTGTCAACAGTGTCATACTCCTTTATCTCATCTATGAGTCTTTGAGATATTGCGCTATCCACTGCCGTAATGGACCAACGCGTAGGCACTAGCCTCCTGTTCCTGCGCGTTCCAAAGATGCCCATGCTGAATGCCCTTTGTATCCTTGAGACTGGGGCTCCTTTTGCATAGAGATCCATAACTGCGTCTACTGCCCTTAGATCTCCGTCGTAGTACGCCTTCTCCATCCTATGATCAACCTTGACCGAAGAGACCTTGAAGTGCATAAGGGGGGCAGAAGGCCCAAAGGGCTGTGAGTTGTCATCTATCGTGATCGAGCCAAAAGGCAACTTGAGAAACTGGACCTCGGTGTCCGTTGCAGAGGCGCTCATCGCAAGCTCCTGTAGACTCTCTATGAGCCTGCCCCCCGTCCTGGCTGATTCGATGGGGACTAGGGCCTTCCCCCTTATCAGAGAATATCTGTAGTTCACAATATTCTCAACCCTTTCACCCATCCACCTCTCCGGTAGGTCCATAATCTCCGTGTCCCCCTGCATCGGGGGGACCATGGGGCCTACAAAAACCTTCGGGTATCCGAAGCGACCTACAAATACGGATGGAGGAGAAGATCCCACGAACTCCTTCTTATCAATGACATTCATGTTTTTAACAAGAGCCTTGGCTTTGAGATCGATGGGACAAACTGACCTGCCGCAGAGGCGGCGTCCACCTCTACACAGCAAGCACAAAGAGGCTACCTGGGACACCACCCTAAACTTTATGGACTCTGGGAATATCTGGGCATATCTGTCTTTCATCGAGTATTCTATCGGTCGATTGGTATTTATTTTATTTGGAGACCAGGCATTCTCTAAAATTTTTTATTGCCTCCCGTAAAATTGTGTAAAGGGGGCATACACATTGGATGTAGAACTGCTCGCCTTCGACAGTATGGGCGTCAGATCCATGTGCACATTTGTTGATACTGGTGACATCAGGGTGATGATAGACCCGGGAGTCTCTCTAGCACCGAGAAGGTTTGGTCTCCCACCCCATAAGCTTGAGTTTGAGAGGCTCGAAACACTCGCAAAGACCATCACAGAAAGAGCGACTATATCAGATGTAATAATTATAACGCACTATCACTACGATCACCACGACCTTGGGGACATAATCCCCTTAGAGATATACGACAAAAAGACCGTTCTCATTAAGGATCCAAAGAGCAACATCAACCGGAGCCAGGGTGACTTTAGGGCACCCCTATTCCTAGGCATTATCAAGGAAAAAGCTAAGAAGGTGGAGGTCGCGGATGGACGGTCTTTCCAAATTGGCAAGACGAAGATAGAGTTCTCCAAGGCAGTCTTCCACGGCTCGAGCAGTCTGCTTGGATACGTAATAGAGGTCCTGGTGGAGGCAGACGGCGATAGGATTATTCACACATCTGACGTGCAGGGGCCTATCTATGAGGCTCAAATGGAATTTTTACTGAATAAAAAGCCCCGATTAATAATAGTGGACGGACCCATGGTCTACATGCTGGGTTACCGCTACTCTTTTGAAAACTTGGAGTCCTCCATGAGGAACCTTGGTAAGCTGGTGGAGGGCGGTGTTGAAGAGCTTATCATTGACCATCACTTCTTAAGGGATACGAAGTACTCTCAATACATGAAGAATTTGGAAGAGGCTTACCCGGGGGCAAAGATCTGCACAGCGGCTGAGTATATGGGGAAGGAGGTCGAGTTACTGGAGGCAAGAAGGAGAGAGTTATACGGGCAGGGTTTTCGAAGGGAGGTTAAGGCAGAGAATAAAAATTTGGCAAACACTCAATCTGAATAAACTTCACAACTTAAAAACAAGTATCCTCCAATGAGTTTTTGATTTTTAGCTGCAAAGACATCGAAATCGTATATCCCCAAAATCTTGAAAGACTATAATCTTCGACCTAAGCGTACTTTTCTGGATTTGCGTCGAACTCTTTCTTACACCCGAGCGAGCAGAAGTAGTATTTCCTCCCTTTGTATTCAGATTTGTACTCTGCAGTCCTTTCGTCAACCACCATCTTACAGATCGGATCTATCGCCAAACCCATCACCATAATCTATACTCACGACGTGTTATATTACGCTTCCTCCCAATTTTCCCTCAATTTTTGAGCCAGACACCAATTTGCGGAGCGTTATAACCTAAAACGTCAAATGTTTAAATGCTAAAATGTTGAAATGCTAAAATGCTAAAATGGGTTAAAATTGTCTCAGTGGGGAAATTGGTTGGGATTTAGGAACCTAAAAGACGAGATAAGAATGAAAGTCTGGAGGACAATGATGGAAAAAAATGCTGCCCTCCCACCATTCCCAGTCTTCGGCAGGATCCCGAACTTTAGGGGTGCCAGCGAGGCTGCCCAGAGGCTGAGGCGCCTAGAGAGATATGAGGACGCCGAGATTGTCCTTTGCAATCCCGACTTCCCACAGAGACCTGTCCGAGAAGCGGTCTTGCGGGACGGTAAAGTCCTGATAGTTGCCACACCAAGGCTCTCGAGGGGTTTTATGGTGGTAGAAAGGTCTGAAGACCCATTCTATGAGTCTACCATAAGGGGTATCATGGAGAGGGGTAAGCCCATTATGCCCGGGGACTGCAGAATTGATCTCTTTATCGCCGGCTCGGTAGCTGTTAGTCAGGAGGGGTACAGGTTGGGCAAGGGTACGGCATATTCGGACACTGAGTATGGCCTCTGGAAAAAAGCGGGGTCGATAGACGAAAGGACAATCGCGATAACCACTGTCCATGACCTTCAGGTCTTGGATTATGTTCCAAGAGACGAATGGGACATACCCGTAGATTTAATAATCACTCCTACTAGGGCGATTTGGACTGTGCTAGGATCCAAGCGGCTAAACATTTGATCCCCTCCACGAATAAAGTCAGGGGATCTTTGCCCCTGAGGACTTCGTTGATCGATTTTCAACCCCTTCCCTTAGCCCCTCCGCAGGCATATGCCTGCCTATTTTTGGTAACTAGAATAAAATGTGCCATAAGGAAAACTGCTACTAGAACCTCTTCAGTCTCCCGATCCTACAGATTCACCGAATTTGAAATTGCAACTCGATGATACAGTTGGAGCTGCAGGGTCTTATTGTTTAGTTTTATTTAACTGTGGTTTTCAGCACTGATCTCAAGTACGCCAACAGAGTTAAAACTCTAAGCTGTTGATCTTTAGGTGATAAAAATGCGAAAGAGAGTGGTTATTGGAATAGAGGGAATGCACTGTGCAGCCTGCGCCGCATCGATTGAAAAGTCACTAAGTAGAATAGATGGTGTGCGCAGCGTACAAGTTAGCTTTGGGTCAAATTCTGCTTTTGTTGAGTATGAGGATGATAAAGTTAACCTCCCAAGAATTGCAAGAGCTGTGGAGGATGCAGGGTACAAAGTGTCGTTAGAGAGGGCTATAATATTCGTCGAGGACATGAGGTGCGCCTCCTGCACAGTTAAGATTGAGGAAGAGCTGATGAAGAATGAGGGTGTCTATGCCGCCAATGCAAACCTAGCAACAAAGGCAGTCGTCGTGGAATATGACCCGAAGATAACAAATCCGAGGCGCTTGAGTGGGGTTATAAAAGATCTGGGCTACACCCCTCTGTTTAGGGAAGAGGCCCTAGGCTCTGATTTAAAAGAAAGAAGGCGCAGGACAGACTTCATCCTTAGCCTCGCACTCGCCATACCAATAACCATCATCAGCATGGCAATGGTGCACTTCCCGAACAGGGAGTTATTGCTATTCGTTTTGACTACACCCGTCTTGATGGTGGGCGGCAAGAGCATCTACGTGGGTGCTTACAAGTCTCTGAGGAGGGGCTACTCTGACATGAATGTCCTCGTGGCACTTGGTGTCTCTGCAGCTTACATTTTCAGTGTGGTCAACACTTTTTTCAGCCAGGGGGATGTGTATTACGAGGTTGCCGCACTGCTGATAACTTTCGTCCTTCTCGGCAGGTACCTTGAGGAGAAGGCAAAAGCTAGGGCGTCATCTGCCATAAGGAAGCTGATGGAGCTTCGCCCAAAGACCGCAAGGGTTTTGAGGGATGGGAGAGAGCAAGAGGTTTCCACAGACGATGTAGTTGTGGATGACCTGCTGATTGTAAAACCCGGAGAGTCCATCCCTGTTGATGGGGTGATAGTCTCTGGAAGGGCAACGGTGGACGAGTCAATGGTCACAGGGGAGAGTATACCGCTCGAGAAGAAAGAAGGCGACAGCGTCATAGGGGGGACCATAAACAGGACTGGTCTCATCACCATCAAGGCTACAAAGGTCGGCAAGGACAGCTTCATCTCGCAGATCGTAAGGTTCGTGGAAGAGGCGCAGGCAAGAAAGGCGCCAATCCAGAGGTTTGCTGACAGGATCGCTTCCCGCTTCGTACCAGCAGTGGTTGGCACAGCTCTCATAACATTTATTGCTTGGATACTCTTGGGCAAGCCCGTCAATTTTTCGCTTATGATGGCAGTATCCGTCCTCGTCATTGCTTGCCCCTGCGCTTTAGGCCCCGCGGCCCCCACAGCGCTTATGGAGGGGACTGGACAGGGAGCTGAGTACCGCATCCTACTCAAAGGTGGGGAGGCTCTGGAAAAGGTCAAAGACACCGACCTTGGGGTGTTCGACAAAACAGGGACC
>CAZZJY010000111.1:0-9679 GCA_964654895.1 uncultured Nitrososphaerota archaeon | reverse complement strand
GTTAATAGCATCGGGATTAGAAGCAATATTAAAGGCATAAACTATTCAATAGACCATATGATGACATCTGGGAAAAATATTTTCCCCGTAAAGTATCATCAGTGGTCGGTCAGCTGTCAACGACCGAGGGGTGTGGGCTCCCTTGTGACAGGCGGGGATCGCCTGATATAATTAGTAGGTAAACTCCTTCTGCTCGATTAGCCAATAAAAATCAGAAAAATTATTAAGGTCAAAAGACGAAAAAATCACAAGAATTTTTGGAGGAATAAATATGGTATTTTCTGCGTATGTTTTGGGTGTCAGCCAAATAGGAAAAGAGAAGGAAGTTCTAGAAAGGTGTCTTAAAGTTAAAGACGTCGTAGAAGGCACAGTAGTATTTGGCGAGTACGACGTGATAGTAAAGATAGTAACAAACGATATGAAAGACTTGAGTAAAAGGGTTGAAGAGATAAGGAACATAGAGGGACTTCTTAGGACAACTACCCTTATTGCTATGCCTTAATTTTTTAAAGGCATAATGACCTTAACAAGCGGGTCCATGCAAAAGCGACTGCAATCATTAAGTCTGCCGAAGCTACGATGCGGCTGAATAATTCGCACACAAATCAGAAACCTAGGGCGTCACTCATAGCTTCTCGAAAGCAGATCACATACAATCCTGTAAATCGATTCCACGGCGTTGAACTGGGAGGCGTACCTGCTCGCCTCTTCTATCCTTAGGGATATAATCGAGGACTCGAGAGCCTCCTTCACAGCCGTAAGCAGGTTCTCCCTCGAAAGTGAGTGTTGTTGTAATGAGATAGCAAGACCCATTTTGGAGAGCGACTCCGCTATCCCTTGGTGTTCGGAGTGAGCGGGTGTCGGTATTATTAGCATTGGTTTGCCATAGTATATCGCCTCTGAGACCGTGTTGTGCCCGCCTCTCGTCACCAGAAGGTCACATGCCTTAAGGTAGAGGTAGCGATCGTCAACCCAGTCGTAGACTCTGAGCCTTTTTGAGTTCGCTGGAATTTTTGCTCCCGGGAAAGATCCCTCAGAGTAGCCCCTGCTGAGAACAACATTGTAGGAGTCAGGGAACTCGTCAAAGATCCTGAGCAGCAGGTCTGAGATGTATTTCTTCTCAGCAAGGGTTCCGCTCATGGCAGCGAAGATGAGTGGGCGATCGTCGAACCCCATCATTCTCTTGAGCTCATAGCTGGGCGGGAGCTCTTCAGGGCGCTTAGGGATTATTGGACCCACTAATTTGAGCTTCTTAATATACTGATGGGAGGGAACTATGTTCACTTTAGCAATAGTAAACGGGGGCGGGAAGTCAGGAACGATTATGACCTTACTCAATTTCCATAGACTCCCCAGGATCTCGAGCCCGAGCCTCTCAGTATAACCCTTGATGACCTGCTTTATTCTTCGTTTTATAGGCCTAGAATGGGGAATCATTATCCTCAATTGGTGCAGCATGAGTACCGGGATTATGCGCCTCATCCTCGCAGCCAGGACTGTGGACAGCCTGCTGTCTGAGATCACAAGGTCCGGCTTAAAGTGCTCTATGAGGTTGAGCTCGGCGCCGACCTGCTGTGAAAATACCAAGAGGCTCCTAGGCCCAGCCGATAGAGTCCTGCGAAAGTCGAATGTCCCATCCTCCTTTTCATAGAACTTGAGTGGGGGTACGCCCTCCACCGGGAAGCCAGCCTTTCTCACAAACTCGGTAGCCTCTCCATAGGTTGAAAAGAAGACCTCGTGGCCTCGGTTTTTGAAGTGCTTAGCTACGGGAATACACCTGCCGGCATGTCCAAGGGCTATTCCACAAGGGGCAAAGTAAATCCTCATAGAGACCCAGCCCTTTAATCAAAAAAGTTCACACGAGCCTCTTCTGGATCACCTCGCCTCCTGGGGATACTTCAGTGAAGACCTCTGCCGTAAAGACGTACACCTTTAAATCCCTTGAGAGCCAGCTATCCGGGGGGAGTCCTGCCTTCATGCAGCACTCAGATAGGAAGGTCTCTTCGTCCCAACCGTATTCAACGGGAACCTGTGGTAGGAGGAGCCCTTTATAAAAGCCCATCTCCACAACTAGACCGTCCCTCCCTACCCTGATTCTTTTGGGGTATTCCTTTGGATCATTTACCCTAAGGAGTGTAGGAGGTGTGAGGATGCTGACTTCGAAGACCACTTCTTTTAATTCATCTATTTTGAGGGGAGGGAATCTCGGATCCTCTAAGGCGGCGCTTATAGCCGATTCCATGACCGCCTCTATGAGGGGGAAATGGGGGAGGGGGTAACCTATACATCCCCTGAGGATTCTTTCCTTCCCAATTAGTTTTTCAATGGTAACGAAGGCGCCTGATTTTTCGTACAGCCGCGGACTGGGGGGCTGTGGAGGGACAGGCTTCTTCGACTCCTTGAGGTATTTGGTGACTGTTGATCTTGCAAGCCTTACAAGAAAAGTTCCCTCCTCCAAACTCAACAATGAGATCACCTATTGATGTTCTTGATATTTTTGATGCGCTCTTCTATGCCCTTCCAGTGGCTACCGTGCCAATAAACCTTTCCACATCTAGGGCAAGTCCAGAGCGGGCTTATATTTGGTATCTCATCGAAAGGGATTTTTGAACGGTCTGCTTCGACGAGAGGGGTATTACACATTGTGCACCTGGTGCCGATCGAGTTTACAAAAGAGTCATTTATGAATGGAGAGATCTCCAGAAGAGAGCCTGTCAGATCCGTGGACTTTATGAGTAAAGACCGTATGCCCTCCTTGGACGCTCTCTTGAAGAGCTCCAAGTCGCGGGTGATGAGTATGCGGCCCTCGCCTCTTGAGATCGCGAGGAGGGCCTCATCGTCATAGAATTGATCGTAAACTGTGTCATAGCCCAGAAGTCGCAACCACCTTGCCAACTTTCCTAGCATAGCGTCCACTACGAACCTCAAATGGCTACTGCTCCTCCGGGAAACTGCGGACTATGTAATCCAATACCTCATCAGGGGTCAGGACCCCTATGACCTTAGGCTGACTAGGTTCGAAGAATATGACGCCAGGGAGACCCTCCTTCAGGATCTTTTCTGTGGCCTCGCCCAAAGAGATTTCTTCTTCAAGCAGGGGAACATTGGCTACCATAGATGTCGATATGGTAAGATGCCTTATCCTTGCCCTTTGGAACTTTTCGGGCACATATTTGTGAAACTCAATGAGGGCTTTGAGAACCTCCCTCTCAGTTATTATTCCCACTGGTCGCCCGTCTTCATTCACCACGGGGATCATGGATAGGTTCTGATCTAGTAGAAGCTTCCTAGCATGGATTACCCTTTCGTGAGATTTGAGAATTGGAACGCGCCTGCGTACAATCGACGTCGCGGCCACGGTGGAGTCCTTCACAACGCGGAGCATTCCCCTCTTGTATACAAGTCCGAGGAAAGTGTCACCGTAAAACACCGGGAGGGAGGGGACTGAGAGCTCAAGCATGAGTTTGGCAGCTCTCCTCACGGACGAGTCGTTGGAGAGGGTTACAGGAAAAGGTCTCATAAAGCCTGATATGTAGAGGGATTCTGGGGCCACAGCCCTCAACCTCTGCGTGCCGATCTTGCTGAGTACGTCACGGTATGAGAGGATACCTATTGGTCTACCATCGTCATTGACACATATGCTCTCAACATTCTCCTTATCCAAGACGTCTAAGGCATCCAATAGGGGGCGGTTCTTGTTGAGAGTTGGAACATCCTTAACTAGTATGTCCAATAATTTCAAATTCATTCCCCCTTTGCTATGGCTTTTACGAAGTCAAACTTTGTTATAAGCCCAACAAGCATACCTTCATCGTTAACAACAGGCATGCCGCCTATCCCGTTTTCTATGAGAGCTTGTGCAGCGCTGCTAGCATCTTCAGAGAGCTTGACCGTGAAGGGGTCAGGCGTCATGATATCTTCAGCCACAGGTATAAGGTATAACCTTGTGGATGAAAACTCCTCAGACTCTGCCTTAGACCCCTTCATAAATGAGCTGCTGGCCTTTGGCGGGCGTATGAATGAGAGGTCGGTCTCGGTTATAATTCCCACGGGTCGACCTTCATCCACGACGATAACCCTGTCAGTGTTGAGCTCCTCCATAACATCAACGACCCGGTAAACTGTGTGGTGCCTGTTCACTATTGGGAGATGCTCCCTCTGGCAGAGATCGCCAACAGTGTACCTGCCCCTCATGGTCTCAGCGAAATACCTAGTGAGATCAGTCTTTGTGATTATGCCCAAGAGGTCTCCGCCTTGGTTCACTACAGGCAGGCCCTTTATGTTTGCAGAGACCATCCTCCTAGCCGCCTCGACTATCAAGGCGTTCTCATCTATGGTTGTGACGGGGGTGCGCATCACCTCGCTCACGAGTATCGAGTCGAAGTCCCTCTGCCGCATCTTGTAGTTCCTGAGGCTTCTTACAATGTCCCTTCTGGTGATCGGCCCTACTGGTCGGGTGCCCTTTACCACGACCAAACGGCTCACCCCCTCCCTTAACATTAGATTCCTGGCGTATGCCAGGGTGTCAGTGGCATTTATAACAACAACCGGTGAACTCATCAAATCTCCAACCCTCAATCAAATCACATCTCCTATCGGCATCGCTTCTCAATCCACAAATTTTGGAGCTTTACATACCAGACATCAGAGACATTTAAGGCTATTCGCAGAGTTCCAAGCGACATTCTTCGCAGAGAAACTGACCATTGACCTCTTTTAGTGAGTCTGACCACTCCTCGCAGTTATCACAGTATCCCGCCATTACCTCGCCCCCCTTTGAGGGGAGTAGGCTGTTGCGCTTTGCCTCCGCCAAGACCTCCACCAATTCGGGTGCGGTGGAGAGTACGTCCCTCGAAGTTATTATCCCAACCATCTCGCCCCTGTCCACAACCACAAGCCTCCGGATCCTCAGTTTGGCCATCTTCCTAGCAGCTTCCATAATCTCTGCCTTGGGGTCTATCACCGAGAGTGGGGAGGACATAATATTCTTTGCGATAGTTATGTCCGGGTTGAGACCCCTTGCAATCACTCTCTCCACCAGATCACGTTCTGTGATTATACCAACTGGGTGGCTATCGCGGGTAATGATCACCGAGCCAACGTCCTTCCCGCTCATAGCGATAGCAACTTCCCTCGCAGTTGAAGACTCTGGCAGGGTTATGAGGCTTTTTGTCATGATATCTCCAACAAGCACCCTAGCCCTGATTCGGACCATCCAAAGCCCCATATTATTATCTTCTGAGGATATATATGTGAGTTGCTCTTGGAAAATTCAGGTCGGCATTGAGCCTCCTGGAGGAAGGTGGGCGAGTATCTCGCCCTCAGGTATGGCGTTTATCAGCTGCGACAGGGAAGAGTCCGCCCTCTGAACTAGGAGCTGTTTTATCCTTTTAACCAGCGCGGATCCCGAGAGGTCTCCAGGGACAAGCCTGACGTAAGATTCGGAGGCATTCCTGACAAAATGCTCGCCCCCAACTATGATCCTAAAGGCGCCATCGACAATTTGGACGCCCAAAAAGATTGTTAATGGTACATTGCGCACATAATTCCTCTCGCCGTATATCATGAATGCCCCCTTGCCCAAGTACTCCCCTGCCGGAGGAGTCTTCGTGACCTGCTCTGCCCTGACCCAGTAGCCGTCCGCGGCGCCCAGACCCGCCCTCCATGCCCTAGAGTACACAACAGCGAAGGCGACAGCCTCCTCCTTGGTCTCGTTGGGGACCTCCTCACCCTTGGATTTAACGATCACCACGGACCCTCCTGGAACGTCCGAGTGGGCGAATATGTCATTAGGCTCCATGTGCTTCTTGACCAAGACCTCGTTCTGAGTCGCGTCCTTTCCGCCGATTATGAGAAAGCCTTGCGATGAGAAAGTCCACCTGAACCGCTCGTACCACTCCTTCTTCATGGACTTGAGAACTACGGGCTGGGAGACCCTCAGGAGACCCTCTTTCAGGTCTTGGATCTTCTTTTCAGTCTCCTCTATGGCGCTGACCAGCCCTCTGAGCTTTTTAGATGCCTCCTTTGAACTGGAGAAATATCTATTTGCATTTTCGGTTGCTGAGCATTTGAAGTCCAGGACTACTTCACAGCCATTGACAACCGTTGTCAGAAGCCCCTTTGATTTATCTATCTTCAGAATATTCATGGGGGCGGTGCGCTTTATCTCTTCCCAGTCAACGCCCTTCCTACGCATATCAACTACGTGGTCTATTAACTTCTGCACCTCGTCGAGATTTGAGATAATAATCTCCCCTATCTCGCGGTCCCTCTGCTTCCTCTCCTCCAGTTCTTTCATTGATGCCTTCTGTCTGGTCAACACACCTTCTAGTGCCGCGATCTCCTGCTCCTGCGGGTGCCTCCGCCTCTCGCCCTCCTTGGCGCTCACAAGTGGTGCGAAGTACTCATCAACGGCAGCATTGAAGGAGTCGAAGGGGACCCTCTCAAAAGGTAGGGAAACGAACTCCACAGGTTGGACTGAGATCCTTTTTTGGTCTTTTATGACGATGTGAGGCTTAAGTGGGGAGGTCTTGATCTCCTCTATGGTGGATCTGGCGGTGCTCAAAAATGTATTCAGGAGTGGCTCGGAGATCTCTGATGAGGGAAGGTTCGGGTCTACGAAGGACCTGACCAAACACTCCTCGACGAATTCGGGAGGGAGGTTGTAGTACTTGGTCAGGGAGCGTACAATATTGACCTTTTCGGAGCGAATCTCGTCTATCTTGGGGCTGCTGTAGATGCACTCGCCCCTCGCTGGGGGAGGGCGGTACATCACTCCTGTTCTAACGCTCCTGTCTCGCATCGTCTTCTGACGGAGAGCGTAGAGGATCTTGCCAGCTTCGTCTGTGATGATTACGTTGCCCTCGCCCAAGAGCTCCAAATATACGTTCAATACCCTTCCCGACTTTTCAACAGTTAGACAGGCGATCCTGTCCAAATCTACTTGTTCAATCGACTTTATGATGGCGTTTGAGAGAAGACGCCTGATGTTCATTGCGTGAGGAGAGGGGCTGGGGGGGAGCGGGTACTTGAATGTTGTGATGTTCAGACGCCTCCCCAGCTCCAAGAGCAAGTCCAGATTTCCGCTGGGGCCGTGAATGCGGAAGAGGAAGCCCCAATCATCCAGATTATAGATGTTCTCTATGCGAGTGCTTATAAGAAAGGACTTCAGTTCTCTTAAAATAGCGAGGAGGTCAATTGATGTCAGGGAAAGTTTCAGAGAGACCAACGGTCGCACCGCAACCAATTTACAGAAAGATGTACTATATAAGAGTGGTATTTGCGTTTTTGGCAGGGCTAATTTGCGGGGCATTGAATATCGTTGGCATACTCGGGCTTGCTATAGGCATAGCGGTCTTCATATTGACCTATTTGCTCTTCCGGTACGGGATAAAGAGCATATCCGAGTCTGTGAAGGACCCGAAGAAATTTTACATGACAGGAATATTCTCCTACTTCCTGATCTGGTTTGTGATCTGGGTGGTATTTTTTGACATATTATGGATGTCCTGATATTTTCTCTCGGTCTGCTCCCTGTTCCTTAATCATCAATACCTAATCCTTAATCCTTATCTTTGTCCTTATCCTTGTTCTTGCTCTTGTTCTTCTCTTTTTCCTTGGACTTCTTCCGTGGGGCGACCTCGAAGGACTCCTCCTCAGTTTTAACCTCTGTAGCCTGTGGCTGCTCGTCCTTTAGCGGGTAGTCTGGGTATTCTTCCTTTAGAGAGGAGAGAGTCCTCAGCATGATCTCCCAGCATATAAGAAAGCCGCGCTCATAATCGTCGGCGGTGGACCTGAATGCCTCGTTCTTGAACTTTTCTGCCATCTGCAGGATCTCTTTGGGATCGCTTTGGCGGTAGAGCTTCATAAAGAAGGATGTTTTGTCTTTCTCCTTTGCAGAGACGTAAACGCCCTTCATGGCGTCGAAGAACCCCCTGCCGATCTCGCCCAGTGGGAGAAGTTTATTCCTTATTGGGCTAAGCTCCTGCTCGGCCCTTGCCAAGCTCTTAAAGTAAACGTATCGGACTATCTGCGAGGCGTCGGGTGCGAACTTCCTGAGCATATCGTATGTAGACATTTGCAGCATCTCACAGGATTCTTTATTTGATACCTTGTACTTATGAAAACTTCGATTGAAGATGCGTGTCGAAGATCTTGTGGAGGTCATAAGGTTCTTGGAGACCGAGCTCCCACCTGATGTGGAAGGAAGATTGAGGGGAGCCTTGGGCAGAGAGAGCGGGATCAGTAGAATGGTGATCGAAGCTATACTGGAGAACGTTCGTTATGCGAGAGAGAAGGGCGTTCCCATGTGCCAAGACACAGGCATACTTGAGTTCTTCGTAAGGTGTTCCAACGGTCACGAGGAGATAAGAGATAAGATAGCGGAGGCATTGAGGAGGGCAACCCGCGAGGTCCCTTTGAGGGCGAATACAGTAAACCCCTTCACGAGGGAGAATGAGGGGACAAACCTTGGCAGATGCCACCCAATAGTCCACTTCGAGGGAAGGCCCTTGAATGAAGGCGATATAGAGATGGACATAATAGCGAAGGGTGCCGGCTCGGAGAATGTGAGTGTTTCGTTCATGTTAGATCCGATGCTAGGGGTGGAGGGCATTAAGAACGCAGTTGTGCAAGCAGTGCAAAAAGCGGGGGCGAAGCCTTGTCCACCAGTGATTGTCGGGGTCGGGGTTGGTGGAAATCTGGAGAGATCTGCGCATCTGGCCAAAAAGGCACTTTTGAGACCTTTGAACGAAAAGAACCCTAACCAGAATTTGGCAGAATTGGAGGAGGAGCTGGTTGGGAAAGTGAACGCGTTGGGGATAGGACCTATGGGACTCGGAGGGGAGACCACCACGATAGGCGTCCTTCTGGAGTGGGGGCACTGCCACACGGCCAGTCTACCAGTCTCTGTGAATATCCAGTGCTGGGCTCTCAGAAGGATATCATCGGTGTGGCAGGGCAAAAACTTCAGGATATTGAGATGAGCTTATGGATGTGCGAGAAATGAGCCTCAAATTTAACGTAAGTGTTCGCAGACTTAGGACTCCGCTGAGTGAAGAAGAGATTAGATCTCTGCGAGTGGGGGACGTGGTCTATATCTCTGGGATCCTCTACACGATGCGGGACATGGCGCATGTTAGGGCTCTTGAGGTTCTGAGGAGGGGGGGAAAGTTGCCGTTCGACCTCAGGGGGGAGGTTATCTACCACTGCGGACCGCTTTTGAAGGGCGAGGAGGTGATCTCAGCAGGACCAACAACTAGCATGAGAATGGAAGGGATGGAGGCGGAGCTAATACGGCTGACTGGGTTGAGGGGCATAATCGGGAAGGGGGGTATGGGCGAAGAGACTGCGGAGGGTCTAAAGAAGTTCGGGGCAGTCTACATGGAATTTCCTGGAGGCGCTGGGGCTCTAGCAGCTAGAGCGATAAATAGGGTAAAGGAGGTCCTCTGGAGGGATCTCGGCGACCCAGAGGCAGTCTGGTTGATGGAAGTTGAAGAGTTTGGACCATGTGTCGTCACAATGGACTCGAATGGAGAAGTCTTCCGGAAGAGATAGGGACTCACTCAGTTGCTCCACGCCTGAAGTCAAGAGTTTCGGTCAACTCGATTCTTTGAAGTTGAAGTGATGAAGAAAGTTCATTGTTTATTCGCTGCGAGAGTGCGCTGGTTCCAAGTCGTCC
>CAZZJY010000110.1:0-10171 GCA_964654895.1 uncultured Nitrososphaerota archaeon | reverse complement strand
GATCCCACAACGCGGAGATCTGGAGGGCACTATCAGAAGCCCTTTGCATCCCATCAAGGAGACGGATCGCGGTCAATTTGAGCAAGATCGATAAACTTACAAATGAGGGGGACTGTGTGGCCGTTGCCGGTAAAGTACTTGGCTTTGGGAACCTCTCTAAGAGAGTCGACGTGGCAGCCCTTTCATTCAGCCAAACGGCGAGGGCTAAGATCACTCAATCGGGTGGAAGAGCTCTCTCTTTGGACGTCCTCGTTAAACTAAACCCAAGGGGCAGAAATATCAAGATACTGAGGTGAAACAATGCCAGAGACAATTTATGTGGACGGAACAGACCTGAGACTGGGTCGAATGGCAACAAAGGTAGCAAAGTACTTGATTAACGGCGACAAGGTCGTCATAGTTAATGTGGAGAAGATTGTGATTTCTGGCACCAGGTCGTCTGCCCTTAGCAAATATGCGCGTTGGATGAGTCTTAGAACTTACAAAAACCCAGAAAAGGTAGGTCCTAAGCAGCACAGAGGTCCAGATCGGTTGGTCCACTCTGCAATCAAAAACATGCTCCCAAAATCACCAACAGGCAAAGAGGCTCTCAAAAGGCTCAAAGTGTACATAGGCGTCCCTGAAGAATTGAAATCTGCAAAGTTCCAACAATTTGAGGAGGCCCATGTCAAGAACCTTCGAGGTCCGTACGTCAGGCTTGAGGAAATCTCTAAGAGTTTAGGATGGTGTGCTTAATGGCGGAAAAAGTTATAGTTGTAAGCGGCAAGAGAAAGACCGCCATAGCCAGAGGGGTAGCTCACAGCGGGAGTGGCAGAGTTCTAATAAATGGTATACCCTTGGAGCTCTACAAACCAGAGGTGGCAAAATTAAAGATAGTCGAACCTATAGAGGTTGTAGGTCAGGATCTTTTGTCTAAACTAGACATAAACATTAAAACCGAGGGCGGAGGTTTTATGGGCCAAGCAGAGGCTGCGAGGGTCGTGCTCTCCACCATACTTGCTGAGTTCGGAGGAGAAGCCGTACGCAACAAACTCATGGCATACGACCGGCGCATGCTGGTGGAGGATCCAAGGAGAACCGAACCGAAGAAGTTTGGCGGTTACAGCGCAAGGAGAAGAAAACAGAAATCTTACAGGTGATGTTATTGATAATCCCTGTTCGCTGCTTCACATGTGGGAAAGTCATAGGTGATAAATGGGAGGAATTCAAGAAGGCTACGCTCAGTGGTAAGAATCCTGCAGAGGTTTTGGACTCCTTAGGGATCAAGAGGTATTGTTGCAGGAGAATGCTCCTCTCCCACATAGACCTCCTAGACGAGGCCCTGCAATTCCACGTTCATAGTAAGGAGGAAGGGAATGTATAACATAGCGCACAAAGAAAAAATATAAAGAAGCAGGCTAAATCAAATAAGCCATGTTAATAGGTGTTCACCCATGTCCTCTCTTGAAACTGCTGATCTCTTAATCCCCCTTGAAGTTTACCTAGCCGCGGGGATACACATAGGGACTCATGTAAAGACAAATGATATGCGCCCCTTTATTTACAGGGTTAGACCTGATGGTCTGTATGTGCTTGATGTTAGGAAGACTGACGAAAGGTTGCGCATCGCCTCAAAGTTTATTGCTAGGTTTAAAGGCGAGAAAGTCTATGCGGTTTCGGCAAGGCAATATGGGTTCAAGCCCGTGGAGAAATTTGCCTCCTTGATAGGCGGCAAGGCTCTAACCGGGAGGTTCATACCTGGAACGTTCACAAACCCGAAACTCCCCACGTACGTGGAGCCTGAACTTTTGGTCGTAGCCGACCCAAGAGCCGACTGGCAAGCCATCTTGGAGTCCGCTGAGGTTGGCATTCCTGTTGTAGGGTTCTGCGACACAGATAACAGATCTCAGCTGATAGATCTCGTAATTCCTATCAATAACAAGGGGAGAAAGTCCTTGGCTTTGGCTTATTGGCTACTCACGAGGCAGGTTCTCAGAGAGCGTGGCGAGTTGGCACCCACTGCAGAGTTGCCCGCGACGATAGAAGACTTTGAGTCTAAAGTACTTGTAGCTGAGGAGGAGTACGGAGGATACGAGGTTGAAGGATAGGCGGCCATCAGTAGCTGGATCTTTTTACGAAAGTTCGGCAGAAGCCATTAGGGACCAGATGATCTGGTGCTTTCTCCACAGGGTCGGCCCGAGGTCACTTCCTGCTGGCGTAGAATCAAGTGAGAGGCGTATACTGGCGCTTGTCTCCCCCCATGCTGGATACATCTACTCTGGCCCCGTGGCTGCCCATGGCTACTACCAACTCTCAAAAGAGCCAGTACCTGAGGTTGTTGTTATAATAGGCCCAAACCACACAGGGATGGGTGCTGGCATATCTGTTTGGGGAGAGGGGGCGTGGGTCACACCTTTGGGAAAAGTTCCTGTAGACGCGGCTCTTGCCAAGGACCTTGCCAGTAAGGGCATAGCTGAGATAGACCAAGAGGCCCACCTGTATGAACACTCCATAGAAGTTCAGCTTCCTTTCCTTCAGTTCATATATCAGAACCGGAAAGAATTCAAGATCCTTCCTATATGCATGATGCTCCAAGACTACATGACCTCCCTAGAGCTCGGAAATGTTCTTGCGGAATCCCTCAAAGGAAAGTCTTCTCTAATAGTGGCCAGCACAGATTTCTCTCATTATGTCCCCTACTCTGAGGCCTACAGGAAAGATTCCTTGGTTGGAGAATGCATAATAAAAATGGACGCAAAGGCCCTGAGCGAGACCGTTATTAGGGAGAACGTGAGCATGTGTGGTCCAGGTCCAGTGATGGCCACAATTGTGGCCGCGAAAAGATTGGGTGCCAGCGCATGCAGGAAACTCTGCTACGCGACCTCCGGGGATACATGTGGCTCAAAGGATGAAGTTGTGGGCTATGGGTCTTACATAATGGTTCTTTAGCAAAAAGTGCTCAGCTTAGAACCCATCACCACAAAGATTAATTCCCTTCTCTTAAACAAAGTCTATCATGGAAAACATAAAGCTGCGAATCCCTTTTTCACTACCACTTCTAGGAGAATCATTCATAGACGTTGGTAACCCTGTATTATTCTCAACCATCAACTTCTTCACAGAGGTTGATGTGAACTTCAGCAAATCATCAGTAGCTCATGTACCTTTATCCTCTTCTTCCCTTAAAAGGCTGGTAGAAAATCATTTGAATTCAATCGGCAAACCATTCGCTTTCCAAGTAACCCCTCTGGGTCATGACTATTTGACCCTAACCTCGGTGCTCTACATCGCTGCCTTAGAATCTCTCGAAGATTACGCTCCCGCTTTCCTAAGCAGGCTTAGCGGAAGGTCTCTCATGACGATGGTCAGATCGCTTTCCGTCCTGTCTGGGGGCTTCGTAGTGTGCAGGAAGGGCGAGGGTCTAGTTTCACTGAGTGGCAACCCCGACGCCTCAGTTCTGCTTAGAACAAAAGCCAGAAGAAAGTCCTCGAGCGGCGCCATCGGGAGGTTTAATGAGGCATTCCCGGATCTTTCTCAGCCACTATGGCACACCATGGGGCACATTGTGATCGAAGGTGGCAAGGCGATAAAGGAAAATAACGCAAGAAAGCTCGGCTACTTAATGATCCTTGAATCCTCGATTGGCTGTGCCATCGGGCTAATAAAACCAGCAGATCTCGCCAGGCTTTCCCGTATAAAGGCGGCCTATGGCGCTAAGATCGTCTCTTTTGGAGACCTAATGGGAGACCTTATATTGACCTCGAGGGAAACCTCACCATGGGGCGAATATCAAAAGTTTTACTTTACAACAATGGGGGTGAACGAAGTTCACGAAAGTTGAGTTCGTTATAAAACTTGGCGGAAGTGCCATAACGAATAAGAAACACCCGCTCACCCCAAACCTGGAGGTCATCAAGAACATTTCCCTTGAACTTTCCCAGATGTCTAACAGACCGTCTTTGATTTTGGTTTATGGTGGCGGATCCTTTGGGCATTACGTGGCAAGAAAGTACATCTACGAAGGTTTGATAACCGACGTCAAAGGGGTCGCCGAGATCCACTCCGCGATGTTATCCCTAACCAAAATCCTAACTGATCAACTTCTCCAGCACGGTCTTCCCATCTTCGCGGTAAATTCGTCTTCCTCCTTCGTTTTAAAGGACGGCGACCTGCTACACGCTTTTTACGAACCATTTGAGCTCTCCTTGGAACGCGGCCTCATTCCTGTGGTAGGTGGTGATGTGGTCCTTGATTCCTCATCAGGCGCTAGGATACTATCAGGGGATAGGATAGCTTCACTACTCGCCAAAACCTTCCAAGCAAGGGTTTTGGCCTTCGGGACAGATGTTGATGGGGTCATACTGGGGGGATCAACAATCTCCAAGATCAAGGCAAAAGAAATCTGTGAAATTCTGGATCATATAGCACAAACCCAAGAGGATGTTACTGGGGGGATGGTTGGGAAGCTCAAGGAGATCGCCTCCTACCTACTCGAGGGTGGGAAGTCCGCCACAATCTTTAATATAACCCGCCCCGGTCAACTTACTAGACTCCTGTCAGGCAAGGAGGTATTAGGGACAAATTTTGAGAGTTGATCGCGTTGATATCTGATCGAAAGCTATCCCATATTTTAATATGCAGGGATTTGGATGTCTCATTTAAAAGAGGAACACACCTTGACGACGTAGAACTAATCCACTGTGCGCTTCCAGAACTTAATTTAGAAGAGATTGACCTTTCTACAAAACTCTTTGGGAAGAAACTCTCAGCTCCAATCATAATCTCATCAATGACGGGTGGCCATCCAGAGACCAAAAAGATCAATGAACGCCTTGCAAAGGCAGCAGACAGGCTGGACATAGGAATCTGTGTAGGTAGCCAGCGTGCGGCTCTGGAAAACCACAGTCTAAGAGATACCTTTAGAGTTGTTCGTGAAATCTCAAAAGATCTGTTGGTCATTGCCAACATAGGCGCCGCTCAACTTCTCTCACCCAAAGCTAAAGAATACGCAGAAGAAGCAATATCTATGATAGACGCCGATGCCTTGGCCATCCATCTCAACCCGCTTCAGGAACTTGTTCAACCAGGTGGCGACGTTAGATTCAGAGGGATAATCGGTGCTCTTTCAGACCTGGCTAAGTCACTCGATAAGCCACTCATGGTAAAAGAGATTGGATGCGGGATCTCTAGAGAGGTGGCCCAAGAAATTGCGAGGTCTGGGGCATCTGCAATAGATGTTGCTGGTGCTGGGGGTACAAGCTGGGCTGCTGTGGAATTTTACAACTCCAAACAAAGGGGAGAGATCCAGAAATCAGAGGTCGCTGAGACCTTCTGGAACTGGGGCATTCCAACCGCTATGAGTCTCTGCGAGGTCCTCTCACTTAAGCCAAAGTTGAAAGTGATCTCTTCCGGCGGTGTTCAGAACGGCCTCAATGTAGCAAAGTCGATCGCTCTAGGAGCAGACCTAGTGGGCATAGCACGCCCTCTACTATTGCCTGCATTCTCGAGCGATGAGGCCATTGTTGCGCGTCTGAACCGCATAATCGCAGAGCTTAAAACAACTCTGATGCTAGTGGGCTGTCGAAATCTGGACCAGTTGAAGACTGCACCGCTCGTCATAAAGGGCGAACTCCTCAACTGGATCCTACAGAGAGGTCTGGAGGTGAGAGGGGTTGATAGAAGAAAAAATTAGGCAAGTTGCTTCTCTTATCGACCCGCTCATAAGGTCATCTCTACAAGGTCGCGATAACTTACACAAGGCTGCCCTGCACCTTCCTAGCTTGGGCGGTAAGAGGATGCGCGCCTTTCTCGTTGTAAAATCGTGCGAACTGGCTGGCGGGGACGTCAAATCAGCCCTCCTAGCCGCCGCAGCCATAGAAGTGCTCCACAACTTCACCCTCATACATGACGACATCATGGATGGCGACCTCTTGAGAAGGGGTGTGCCTACTGTTCATACACTGTGGGGGGTGCCGATGGGAATACTTGCAGGAGATCTGCTTTTTGCTAAAGCCTTCAACATTCTCCTCTCCACCAACTTGGACTCAGAAAGACTGAGGCTGGCGGCCCAGATCCTGTCAGAGTCTGCCGTCAGCCTCTCAGAGGGTCAGAGCATGGATATGGACTTTGAATCGAAACTCGATGTATCAGAAGAGGATTACCTACTAATGGTCAGCAAAAAAACTGCCTCCCTTTTCGAGGCAAGCGCAGAGATAGGTGCCATAATAGGCGGAGGAGATCCAGGTCTGGTATCACTTCTAGGCGATTACGGACGTAACCTGGGGATCGGGTTCCAGATCTTCGACGACTACCTAGGGTTGACCTCCAAAGAGGAGGTCTTGGGTAAACCCATAGGCAACGACATACGAGAGGGCAAGAAGACTCTAATTGTTATTAGATGCCTAAACTCACCACTCAGGGAAAGAATCCTCCAACTTCTTGGAAAGAAATATGCCTCTGATGAAGAACTAGCCACATTAGTAGATGCCATGCGGCAAGAGGGCATAGACGGTTATGTACTTAGTAAGGCGAACCTTCACATAGACCTTGCCCTGAAGGCACTTTCCCCTCTGCCGGACTCGCCAACAAAACAAGATCTCGTCGAGTTGGCAAAATATGCAATTTCCAGAAAAAAATAGGGCGATTATGCCATGAGTGAGGACCTCCGTACTACATTGAAGAAACACGCCCTTCTAAACGCATTGAAATATAATGGAAAGGCCGACGTAAAGGCTGTAGTGGGGAAAGTTCTCTTTGAGAGTCCAGACCTGAGAAAGAAGGCTCCTGAAGTCATTAAAGTTGCGGAGGATGTGGTTGCAGAGATAAACGCGATGTCTCTCACAGATCAAAGGTTTTTGGCGGAGGCTCTAGGCGTCCACATAGTGAAGGAGAAGCCGAAGAGAGAAGAACATCTACTCCCGCCCCTCCCGAACGTTCAAAAGTACTCTAGGGTCCATGTAAGATTCGCTCCTAATCCAGACTCCGTCATACACTTGGGCAACACTCGAGCAGCTTTGCTGAGCGATGAATATGCCAAAATGTACCGTGGGGTCTTCATTCTCCGTTTCGAGGATACCTCTCCTTCTGTGAAACCCCCTATACCTGAAGCCTATGAAGTTATACGTGAGGATCTGAGATGGCTTGAAGTGAACTGGCACGAGGAGTACATACAGTCCGAGCGTCTCCCAATCTACTATGAATATGCGGAGAAGCTAATCAGCATGGGCAGTGCGTACGTCTGCACATGCCGCCCAGAACAGTTTCGCGAAATGATCACTGCCAAGAGGCCCTGCCCCTGCAGGGATCTGCCTCCGGAGACCCAGATAAAACGATGGGAGGGGATGCTTGATGGCACAATAAAAAAAGGTGGCGCAGTCCTCCGCATAAAGACTGACCTGACTCATCCAAACCCCGCCATCAGAGACTGGCCTGCGATGCGCATAGACACAAAACCTCATCCACTTCAGGGTAAAAAGTACAGAGTGTGGCCACTCTACAACTTTGCATGTGGAATAGATGACCACCTTATGGGAATCACCCACATCCTCCGTGGGAAGGAGCACGAAGTCAACACTCAGAGGCAGCTTTACCTTTACAAATACCTGAGGTGGGAATATCCTGAGGCTATACACTATGGGCGCCTCAAAATAGAGGGCGCGATCCTCAGCAAGTCCAAGATACGCCAGGGCATAGACTCTGGCATCTACAAGGATTGGAGCGACCCAAGGCTTGGCACAATCGCCGCTCTCAGGAAGAGAGGCTTTTTGCCTGAGACAATAAGGCGCCTAATACTTGAGGTAGGCATCAAACCCTCGGAGGCTATGATCAGTTGGGATAATTTGGAAGCCATCAACAGAAAGTTGCTGGACCCGATCACAAAACGACTCATCTTCGTTCCAGACCCGGTCCAGCTTCAGATAATGGGCTTACCTAAGGAATTTGTGGCACAAATACCATTACACCCAGACCACCCAGAGTGGGGCAATATTTCCCACAGAGTAAACGCGTCTTCGAACACAATTATCGTCTCCTCAAAAGATCTTTCCTCGTTTAAACAGGGCACGGTATTTCGCCTCATGAACCTATTCAATGTTAAACTCCTAAACTCCTCAAGATGTGCTTTCTTGAGCGAGAGTGTAGCAGAAATTAAATCCCTAGGTGCCCCCATAATCCAGTGGCTCCCCAAGGACGCTGGAACTCAACTATCTGTCATAATGCCCGATGCCAAGGTTACTGAAGGGCTGGTCGATGCAAACATTCTCAATGAAACTTTGCCCGGCGTATTCCAATTCTATAGGTTTGGATTTGTTAGAGTCTATCGAGAAGCCCCCGGTCTGGTGGGATACTACTCCCACGATTAGCTGTATTATTTTAGATTCTGACCAAAAAGCTCATAAATACCCTCCCTTTTCTCTTAATCGCAAATGAACGATGAAGTAAACTGAGGGATTAAAAATGTCTAGCAAACCAATATTTGTAAGGTTTGATGTGCCTCCAGAAGTTATGGAGCGCGCATATGAATGTGTAAAACTAGCCGCAGAAGGCGGCAATATAAGGAAAGGAGCCAACGAGTCCACCAAGGCTGTAGAAAGAGGCATGGCTAAGTTGCTCGTCATAGCAATGGACGTGGACCCACCAGAGATCGTTGCCCATCTGCCCCTTTTGGCAGATGATAAGAAGATACCGTACGTCTATGTTGATTCAAAGAGCAAGCTTGGAAAATCTGCGGGCATCGACGTCTCAACCTCCGCTGTCGCTGTTGTAGACCCGGGAAAAGGTAAGCCGTTGATGGAAGAAGTAATATCGCGTGTCTCAGCCATCAGACTTAAGGGCACTCCCGAAGCCGAAGCCAAACCAAAAGAGGCTCCGGGAAAAGAGAAGCCAAAGGAAGAGGCACCTAAAGAAGAAAAGCCTAAGGAGAAGCCCAAAAAGAAAGCAGCAAAGAAACCTGAGGCTGAGAAGCCCAGCGAATAAAACCCTTTTTTGGGGATAAAACATGAGCGGCGAATCAGGTGAGGCATACCCTGCTGAAGTAATACAAATAGTAGGCAGGACTGGGGTCACCGGAGAAGTTATACAGGTCAGGGTTCGTGTTTTGGAGGGTAAGGATAAAGGGCGCATCCTAACCAGGAACGTGAAGGGTCCCGTGAGGGTAGGGGACATTCTCATGCTCAGGGAGACTGAGCGCGAAGCCAAGAAACTCATACCGCGCTGACCACAAAAGTTTATAAATTCACTCCTTTAAGATTGAGGAGAGGCAATCTACAATGGTCCGAATATTCAAATGCTCCTTCTGCAATCAAGAGATTGAGGCTGGAACTGGTCTTATGTACGTAAAAAATGACGGGACGATCTTGAGGTTCTGCTCGAGTAAGTGCAGAAAGAATTTACTGAAATTGAAGAGGGCTGCGAGACATTTGAAGTGGGCCTCTAAGGTGCCAGCCAAATGATCGAGAGAACATTTGTGATGATAAAACCTGACGCTGTTCTCCGCGGACTTGTGGGTGAAATTATTTCTAGATTGGAGTGCAAAGGGCTGAAGATAGTTGGCATGCGAATGATTAAGATGTCAGAGGAAGAGGCCTCATCTCTGTACTCGGTCCATAGGGGAAAGCCTTTTTACGACGAGCTCATTCGTTTTATAAGGTCTGCCCCTGTGGTCGTTATGGCCATCGAGGGCGAGAGTGCCATCTCAGTCGTTCGCAGGCTAATAGGGCCGACAGACTCTAAAGAGGCCCCTCCAGGGACGATTAGAGGTGACTTTTCCTGCTCAAAGAGTATGAATGTAATCCACGCATCAGATTCTCTAGACAATGCGCAAAGGGAGCTCTCAATATTCTTCAAGGACTCAGAGGTTTTGAGTTACTCTCGCCTAGACGAGTCGCTCGGAAAGTGACCGTTCCTCCAGAAATGATTTTTAATAATATTTCTACAATAAAATGTTTCTGATTAAGAAACAGTTTCTGGGGATATATATTTTTGTATACGTATTCTTGTAGCTGTTAGCTTTTGCTAAACATTCGAAATTAAGGTAGATATTTCGCTGCTTTCCTTTTTCTGAATTAGTTTTTTAATTCTAACGAATTTCTACTTTTTTGGCAAAATGTATAAGTCACGACGTTTTTTAAATCTCGGGTGAGACAATGCCACTAAGGCAACCTATAGTTACTGTCTTAGGTCATGTTGATGTTGG
>CAZZJY010000109.1:0-4335 GCA_964654895.1 uncultured Nitrososphaerota archaeon | reverse complement strand
ACTCCGTCCAATGGTAATGTGGATCCTAAGCAAGAAAGCACATTCGGGCTACTCCATAATGAAGGAGATTCGAAGAATAACTGGGATCGATTACCACGCGGGGATCATCTACCCTCTGCTGTATAGCTTGGAGGCTGAGGGGCTGATCAACGGGAGATGGAGGGCCTCAGGTCGCAGGAACATAAAGGATTATTCATTGACTCCAGAGGGGATGTCTGCCTTTAAAATGATTAGAAAGTTCCTCTCTTCCTCATTAAGGGAGATGCAAGGTCTAATAGAGTAGGGGCAAGCTCAGTCCAGATCAACCACGCTCTGCGATCCAGACCATCTCCTGTTTATATGAAGTGAGCGGGCGGTAATCAAACCCTCCGTATACCTCCCACTTCTTGAAGCCCGCCAGCCTAAGAAGGAGCTCGAATTCCCTCTTGTAAATGAGAGCGTATCTGTAGGTCCCCTTCCAGAAGATCTCCCCCTCCTTGTAAACGGTGGCAAGCGTCTCTATGATCTGATTTATTTCGTCGATAAAATAAGACTTCTCCCTCAAGCCGTACTCTCCCTTATCCGTGACTATGAGTTCCTCAGACTCCTTTCCAAAGCTCATCATCCTCTCTATATCGGGGTAAAAGAAGTTCAATATTAGGCGACCACCTTTCTGGAGGTGCCTCTTAAAATTCTTCAGGGTCCTCAACTGGTCTTCTGTGGTCAAATTGTACAGGAAGCTGCGAAATGGGACTATGATCAATGCAAACCTCTCTTTTAGCCTGAAGTTCCTCATGTCTCCTAGGCTTACCTTCGGCTCCAGCCCTAGGGTCTTCGCCTTTGACCTGAGCTCGTCCAGCATGCACCTAGAGATGTCGATCCCGTAGGCATCGATCCCGTCTTTTAAAAGCTCTAAGTATATCCTGCCCGTCCCACACCCAACCTCTAATACTCTTCCAGCGGCTTTTTTTGCCTCCTTCTTGTAAAACTCTATGTCCTCCCTATAGCTGCCATATATGATGTCGTACACTTTTGCCCAAGCGTCATACTCACTATTAGTAATATTTATCCCCCAACTATATATCTAATTAAACATAAACACTATATAAAAGGTTGTATGGCCTTACCCCTCCCATATGAAGCGCCCTCTCTTTTTGAAGTGCTCCACCAGCCCGCCATCCTCTAAGATCCTCATGAGGAAGTCGGGTATGGGTTTAAAGTCAAAGGTTCTGCCTTTGGCGTAGATCTTGCCTTCAGACAATGCCACCTCAATAACATCACCGTTATTCACAAAGTCTGGCAAGTCCTTTGACTCCACGAGCGGCAGTCCTATGTTGAAGGCATTCCTGTAGAATATCCTGGCAAATGACTTTGCCACGACAACGCTTATTCCCGCATGTTTTATCACAACTGGTGCCTGCTCCCTGCTAGACCCACACCCAAAGTTCTTTCCGGCGACTATTAGGTCGCCTTTAGAGATCTTGGATGCGAACCTCGGGTCGGCGCCTTCCATAACGTGTCTTGCAAGTTCGTCAAAGTCTATTGTCTTGAACTTGTACTTGCCTGGTATTATGAGATCTGTGGATACGTCGTCTCCAAACTTCCATACCCTTCCCACAATCTTCATTCAGGGCACCTCCTCAGGCACTGTGAATTTCCCATTCAGTGCGGAGTAAGCCGCGGTGAGCGGGGATGCTAAGTAGATCTCAGCATCGGCGCAACCCATCCTTCCCTTGAAGTTTCTGTTGGTCGTCGAGATCACCACATCGCCTGGAGACGGTACGCCATGATGCCCGCCTACGCATGGTCCGCAACCTGGCACTCCGACAGCACACCCTGCCCTCACGAGCTCTTCGATAATTCCCTCTCTGAGCGCGCCCAGCAGCACTTCCTTTGAGGCCGGCATCACTATCGTCCTGACTTTTACGCTCTTCCCCTTCAATACCTTTGCTACCATCCTCAAATCCTCAAGCCTCCCGTTGGTACACGATCCTATGAAGACCTGATCAACTGGTTTGCCTTCGAGTTCACTCACAGCTCTAACATTGTCAACTTGGTGGGGACACGAAAGCATGGGCTCCAGCTTCCCTGCCTCTATCTCTAGCTCGTCTGCGTAGTGTGCGCTAGCATCAGCATTAATCTCCCTGAAGGGCACTTTAATCCTCCCCTCCAGGAAGGCTCTTGTCGTGCTGTCCGATGCAATTAGCCCGGTCTTGCCTCCCATCTCAATCGCCATATTAGTCATGACCATCCTGCTATCCATGCTCATATTCCTTACAGCCTCGCCTGTGAACTCTATAGATCTGTAGGTCGCCCCGTCCGCCTTGATCTCTCCTATTGCATAAAGCACCGCATCCTTTGATGTCACGTTCCCCTTAAAACTCCCCGTTATATTAATCCTGATACTTTCAGGGACTTTGAACCATAGTTTGCCCGACGCGAATACTGCTGCCATGTCTGTAGAGCCTATCCCAGTCGAAAATGCAGCGAATGCCCCATGTGTACACGTGTGAGAATCAGCCCCCACAACTACCCCTCCAGGAAAGACATATCCCTTCTCAGGAAGGATCTGATGACATATCCCTTCGCCAACATCGTAAAGCTTTATCCCATGCTTTCTCGCAAATTCTCGCATCATCTTATGGAGAGCGGAAGTCCCCTCATTAGAGCTGGGCGAGATGTGATCGATTACAAAGATCGCCTTCTCTTTATCCCATACTCTACTGGCTCCCATCTCATTGAAACTTTTTATCATGAGCGGGGCCGTCCCGTCATGTGCCATTGCTGCGTCTATGGGAAGAACAACGATCTCTCCGGGAGAAGGCTCTCGCCCTGCCTTCATGTAAATTATCTTTTCAGCCAAAGTCATTCCCATATTTCTTCCACCAGACTCTCTGTTTTATCTTAGATGAACATTTTAAACTTTATTGACGGGGAGATCCTTTGGAAGGATTAAATTTCGTCTCAGCTCTCTGCGTGATGCTCTAAACCCTTTAAAGGTGGGCGTCTCACCACAATTTTAATATCAGTAATTTTAGTACTAATGCTGAGATAATATATATTGTATTTGTATAATAAACTTATTAAATTGGCTGAAATGTAACTAAAAATTTAGCCAGACTAGAAATGCAAATAGAAATTATTATTAAAAACTTATCCGCTCCATTAATTGAGGTCCTATGAAAAAAGGTGTTAGGCGATTTAGTGTATCAGTTCCACCCGAACTGCTAGAGGATTTTGATGATATCATCAAAAAATTGGGGCAAGACCGTTCTAAAGCAATTCAGCAATCCATGCGCCTGTTTATCTCCGAATATACTTGGAAAGAAGAAACCTCTGAATGCGCCGGGGCATTGGTCCTAGTTTATGATCATGAGGTGCACGAGGCAGAGGAGAGCCTCACCGACTTGCAACACGAATTTAGGGACATAATAAACTCCACACTCCATGTCCACATCGACGAGAAAAACTGTCTTGAGATACTGGCTCTAAGGGGCAAAGTGGAAAGAGTCAAAGAACTTATAGATAAAATATCGGTGTGCAGAGGCGTGAAACAACTCAGGCACACCGTAATAGAAATCTCAAATTAAAAATTAAAAAAGTTAATCTCGATTAAATAATAGATAATAGAAATGAAATAAAAGACTAAAGTATAAGCAACACCCGTTTGAGCTAAAGATGGTCTTTGTCTCGAAATCCTCGCTACTAGGGAAATGTGCGGGAGAAGAGGATAAAGGGATGGCTAGATCTGAATCCCTTCTTTCGAAACGTCAGCAGGTAAATCAGGCAGTTTCTCCTTTATCCTCTGCTCGGCCACAGCAGCCGCGTCTGTGAGTATCTTCATAGCATCCTCGTTGGCAGTCTCAAATGAGACATTGAGCCCAGATGTCGCACCAGCCTCGGTCACCAAGTTGTAGAGCGACTCACTTAAACTTGCGAATCCCTTCTCGGCCTCGGGGACTACTTGGAGAACTCCTGGCTGCACACTCTTTATAATCGAAAGTGCAGGCATGACTGTGTGCAGAAAGTCACCGTAGTCCCTAACGGTGGTCAAACGAAGAGCTATGGTCTCAAGTGCAAGCTTTATCTGTAGGACTCTCTTTTCAAGCTTCCTTATCTCTGCCAGTTCATTTGCATACATTATCGCTCTTTGCCTATCTCGTTTAGTGTATGCTTCCACAACTTTGGAGAAAAGGGATTTGTCCTTTTCTGCAAGCCTTGCGTTAGCAAAATCAAGTCTTTGGTTCTGTACATGTATCAGCTTTATAGCGTTCTCAATATGGGGTTTGAGCGGACCTGAGGGGGGAGGCGTCTTCTTCTCTGGGGCTTCCCAACTCTTTGTAAACTTACTCATTT
>CAZZJY010000108.1:0-7184 GCA_964654895.1 uncultured Nitrososphaerota archaeon | reverse complement strand
AAAGTCATGAATAGCGCCCAAACTAAACATGGAATGAAGGAGCCAGAAAAAATTGCAGCCGCTGATGTAATGAGAGAACCCGCGCCAAATATTAGCGATAGCCTCGAGTAAATCTTTCTTGGATGTGTAGATCTAGTTATCGAGGACAAAACCTTTATTGAAAAGTTCCGCTTGTTTTTGAAGTGGTATGGGAGTTGCGAAAAAACTCTCCTTCCTTCCTCCGTAAGACAATATCTAGTTTCGGCCCCTTTTATCTTCCTGAAGAGTTTAGCTCCGGGTGCCTCAATAAAGAGATCCATGTAGGTCTCCGCCCTTTCAGGGCTCAGTCCGAAAATGTCGGCGATTTTTTCAAGTGGCAACCCGTATTCTCCTGCAATACCAAGTGATAGCACGGCATCATATGTGTGGAAGAATAGTGGGAGAAGCTCCACCATGCCTGAAAGTCCGCCAATGTGGATTTCAGGATATCCCTCATATTTAAGCAGCCCAAGCAGTTCGTCCATATATTTTGCGCCATTCTCTGTCACTGTGTATGCCAGTTCTCCGTCCTTCTCAAGCTTAATCACAAGACCTTTGCGTTTGAGTTTTAGGAGCGCGTCCATAATTGATTTTCTTCTTCTGCCTGTGTGCTCAGATAGCTCGTCTGGCGTCATCGGCTCTTTTGAATTTTTAAGTGCAAACAAAATCTGAAGCTGTAAAGTTCCTTTAGTGGTATCGACTACTCTGCTAAGGCTCCTGATTTTATCTATCATGGCATTCAATGTCAACTCAATCACTCAAGGGCATGCTGTTATTCTTTCTTAGGGGGTGACCTAATTTATATAGTATTTCCTTAGACTAGGGCAGCCTGTTCACCAACATTATTTGAGACATCGTCCCCTAGGACTCTCGCGCCCACCAGCCCTGCTCTTGCATTTAATCCCCTTTCGATAAATCACGAAACTACGTATTCCTATGGTACTTGGATTGTAAGGCTCACAATGCCCGTAAAGCATCAAAATCCTGCGCAAGTCTTTTCTTATGGATGATATGGACTTTTGGTACTCTTGCCACACTTGGAATCTTCACTATAAACCTCATGGTTTGTGGAAGATGTTTCGATGACACTCTTCAGCCTAATCTAGGGCCCTTATTAATTAGGGCCGCCGAATTCTTGGTACCGATTTTTCCTCACAAACAGAGATGAATGGGGGCGTGTCATAGGGATTCAGATCATGATTTTGCCGTCTTGGAACACCTAAGGAAAGTGATTATTCCATGGCAATTGCAGGCGGCCCCCACACAGAGCGTGTATTTTTCGGTGTCCTTTGGCAGTTTGACAAGTTCACTGTAAACCTCATTCCCGTCTAACGCTCCAACGCCTCTATTGATGAGCGTGCTTCTGAAGATCGACCTATTGGCACAAAAACCGACACTTGTTAGGATTGAATATATGGGTGTAACTTTTTTGCCCGTCACAGGGCAAACTTCAAGCTCATCACACCATGGGTTGCAGGCGAATCCCTTGGCGTAAGAGAGGACCAACGTTCCAGATTTTTTGTCTTCTATGAGCACAATATCCTTCGAGACTTCGACCGAAGCCTCCTCAAACGACTCAGGGTCGGGCTCAACCGAAAACCCGATTTCAGATAGCCACCTTGCGAAGATCATGGCCATGGAATTACCTGGGATTGCAGGTATGATTATTTCCGGAATTTTGCCTCCCCTCATGATCTCCGTAGCATATGTGACCGCATCCCCCAAAACCAGCCCTGCCCCGATCTCGCACTTGGAAGGGTCGCTACAAACCATGCGCAGAGCCTTGCTTGCAGGGCAATTTGGGTCTTTGTCAACCACTATAACGCGCCTACATCTCCTGACCAACGCCTTGAGTGCAAGGGTCCCGAACTTCCCGCCCCCCAGCACGAGTGCAAAGTTGTATTCCATTTAGCATCTGCCCTTCAATAGATACTTAATATGAACTGTCCTTAATTTCTATCTCATTCCTTTCACGACCCAAATTCATCAACGACCATCGGCTCTGACTATGGTCTTACAACCAAATAGATATGCCTATTACGCTCCGGACGAGAAGGATATCTTAGTGTTGTATATGCGGTTGGGAGAAGTTGCGTCAGTCCTACTGATAATTGTGGGTTTATTGGCTGTAGGCTATGTGGGATATAGCTACGGCTACATGAGTGGGATCGAGAAGGGATACGACCTTGGGTTCTCTGAAGGGTATCTTCTGGGAAATTCGAGCGGCTTTGGATCAGGCTTTCTGAAAGGGACCTCATTCGGTTACGAGCTTGGCAACGAGAGTGGCTATGGTTTGGGCTTTTCGCACGGATATATCAAGGGAAACCTGACGGGCTACGAGCTGGGATACGAAGTGGGATACAACGAAGGCTACCAGAAGGGGGTCTTGGACGGCGCTGGGACTGGCTACACACTCAGAGATCCGACCTTCCTTGAAGTCTTATCATTTTTATCAGACGACAAGACCGACCGCAACCCATACACGCCCTCCTACACCTGCATCAACTTCGCCGCAGACGTCAAGAACAACGCATTTGCGGCAGGTTACAGGTGTGGGTTCGTTTACATAAAGTTCAAGGATAGCGCCCACGCAGTGGTCTGCTTCAACACAACAGACCGCGGTCCCGTTTTCGTTGAGCCACAATACGACGACATAGTCACACTTAAGATCGGGGAGTCTTACGCTGCACAAAATGGTTATGTGATTCCTAGCTACGACGATAAGATTCAGAGCTACGTTATAGTCTGGTGAAAACTACCTATCTGCGATTGAGGGGCGGATACTGGACAGAGCCAATAAGGTGCCCACATCATACACCCTTGTAATCCGCAGACATCGTCTGAATTTTTATGGGGAAAGGCCTTCGCCATCACCATTAAATATTTTCCTAATATTGCTGTTGGCTGTATTGCTGTCAACGTTACTTCGCAGTTGCCCTCGTTCTATCACTATCCTTATTTCCCTCCTCCTGTTATTTTGTTGGGGGCACTACCATGTCCGAGGAAGACAAAGAGCTAGCCGCAATAAAGTTCAAGAAAATGCTCGAGCTCCAGCGGAAGTATGCTGCCCTGCAGCAGAAACCACAGCCAAAGCCCGAAGTGGACGACCTGACGCTGGTGAGGTCAAAGCTCACAGACAGGGGACCTGAAGTGCTGGACGCCGCCCTGTCACAGTACCCTGAGGCAGCTAGGGAGGTGGTGCGTTACCTGGCGAGGCTGTATAGAAGCGGGAAGCTAAATGAGACAATCTCAGGAGAAGATCTATACGCATTGTTCTACGACTTAGGGCTCCGCGTCAGGCTCGAGACTACCATAACCTATATAAAAGACGGCAAGCGGGTCTCCCTGAGCGAGAAGTTCAGGCGCGGCGAATGAACCCCTCACCAGTCTTGAAACACTCTCCATTCACTTCATTCCTCGTGCTGATCGCCGCGGCTAGGGCGGCAATAAGATGTTGCGACAATAGCAATAGACAAAAAGGCAGCTGGGCAAAAAGGCAAAGTTAAAGATGAAGATGAAGATAAAGGTAAATGCAAAGATGATTAAGACAATGAAAGAAAAAGAAAAAGATAAAGGTAAAGATAAAATAAAAGGCAAAATGCAACAATGATTACCGCGATGCAACAACAACCGCAACGACAACAATAAGATATATATTTGTGTGCGATATATTAAAACCGAAATCTTCACCTCAATTTGGGGTGGTGCCCTTGGAAAACTCACCAACAAGGACCACAGAGCAAAATAAACCAGAAGGGAATGAAAATCAGCCTAAGTTCACGACTGAGGACAAAAAAACGGAGGTAAGAGGTGAAAATGAGAAGATCGATGCTCTGATGGCTGCCCTTGAAGAGGAGAAGAGGCGGTCTGAGGACTACCTGAACAGACTAAAGTACATGCAGGCTGACTTTGAAAATTTCAGGAAGCGGATGGATCGACAGATAGAGGAGATCAGGCGCCAATCGAGCGAGCGCATAGTCCTTGGTCTTTTGGATGTGGTTGACGAATTGGAAATGGCTATAAAAAACGCGAGATCTTCCGGCTCTGTTGAGGCACTTATCGAGGGCGTTGAGATGACACTCAAAAAGTTGAAGAAGGTTTTAGCAGGGGAGGGCGTCTCTCAGATTGAGTGTGTTGGAAAGCCCTTCGACCCTTCAGTTCACGAGGTTGCATGCGTCGTGGATGGTGATTCAGATGGTGTTGTTCTGGAGGAGGTAAGGAAGGGATATGTGATGGGCGGGAGAATCATAAGACCGAGCGTGGTAAAGATATCAAAGAAATCAAGCTCAACCCAGAAGGAACCCGAAAGTGAAAATAAGAATCAAATGAAAATTGAACCTGAAACTAAACTGGAAAAAGAGACCAAAACAGAAACAGAAACCAAAACAGAAAAAGTAAATTTAAATGAAAAGGAGGGCGATCCAAATGAGTAAAATCCAACCTGGAGAAAAAGTCCTTGGCATAGACCTGGGGACAACAAATTCTGCCGCCGCGATCTTTGAAGGCGGCAAGGCGATAGTGATACCAAGCGCAGAGGGACCCACTGTGGCCGGCAAGATGTTCCCGTCGGTCGTAGCCTTCACCAGAGACGGCACACTGCTCGTCGGTGAGCCAGCGAAGCGCCAAGCAACTGCCAACCCCGAGGGAACAGTCTTCGAGATCAAGAGGAAGATGGGCACCGACTACCGGGTGAAAATTTTTGGCAAGGAGTACACCCCGCAGCAGATCTCTGCCTTCATACTCCAAAAGATAAAGAAGGACGCGGAGGCGTACCTGGGGACTCCTATCAAGAAGGCGGTGATAACCGTCCCGGCACACTTCAACGACAACCAGCGCCAGGCGACAAAGGACGCGGGCGAGATCGCAGGGTTCGAAGTCCTGAGGATCATAAACGAGCCGACAGCTGCATGCCTTGCATACGGGATCGACAAGCTCGACAAGGAGATGAAGATTTTGGTCTTCAGCTTCGGCGGAGGGACACACGACGTCACGGTCATGGACTTTGGCAAGGGCGTCTTCCAAGTCCTGTCCACCAGCGGGGACACAGAGACTGGCGGCGCTGACATAGACAAAGCAGTAATGGAATACGTGATTGAGGAGTTCAAGAAACAGACTGGGATTGATCTGAGAACGGACAGGACTGCCATGGCGAGGCTCAAGGAGGCCTGCGAGAGGGCGAAGATAGAGCTCTCAACGCTGATGACCACAGACATAGACCTCCCGTTCATATATGCAGACGCCTCAGGTCCGAAGCACCTCCACATGACCCTGACCAGGGCGAAGCTTGAGGAGCTTGCCGAGCCTATCGTCAGGCGCACTGAGAGGACTATTATGCGGGCTCTGGAGGACGCGAAGCTAACACCCGATCAGATCGACAAGATCATATTGATCGGGGGGACCACAAGGATGCCCCTTGTCCAGAGGATGATCGAGCGGTTCATGGGCAAGCCCGTGGAGAGGGGCGTCGACCCGATGGAGGCCGTGGCAATTGGGGCTGCCATACAGGGCGCGGTCCTTACAGGCGAGGTCAGGGACATCCTGCTCCTGGACGTGACGCCGCTCTCGCTCGGGGTGGAGACCCTTGGCGGGATCTTTACCAAGATCATCGAGAGGAACACCACGATACCCTGCAGGAGGAGCCAGATCTTCACCACGGCAGCTGACATGCAGACTGCCGTGACAATCCACGTGCTTCAGGGCGAGCGACCAATGGCCGCAGACAACGTCTCTCTTGGGATGTTCAACCTTGAGGGCATTCCACCGGCGCCGCGCGGCGTTCCGCAGATAGAGGTCACCTTTGACATAGACGCCAACGGCATACTCCACGTGTCCGCCAAGGACCTTGGCACTGGGAAGGAGGCCAAGATAACGATCACAGCCTCAACAAAGCTATCGAAGGAGGAGAAGGAGCGGCTCATCAAGGAGGCTGAGCAGTTCGCGGAACAGGACAAGAAGAAGAGGGAACTCGCCGAGACGCTCAACATGGCAGACTCCATAATATACACCGCCGAGAGG
Source organism: uncultured Nitrososphaerota archaeon (assembly GCA_964654895.1). Lineage (GTDB taxonomy): Archaea > Thermoproteota > Methanomethylicia > Methanomethylicales > Methanomethylicaceae > WYZ-LMO10. The sequence continues at coordinate 1,151 of CAZZJY010000108.1, read as the reverse complement.
ACAAAGAGAGATCTTGGAGACAGGCTTTCTCAGGATCAGAAGGACAGGATCGACAAAGCCGTCGCCGCGCTGAAAGAAGTCATGCCCACAAAGGAGATCGACAAGATAAAGGCAAAGATGGACGAACTCTCCCGCACACTCCAGGAGATCGGCGCCACGGTGTACCAGCAGCAGGCCCAGAGGGCGACCCAGCAAGGGGCAGCCCAGGGCGGAGCCGAAAAAACTGCCGGCGGCGAAAAGGTAGTGGACACCGATTACAAGGTCAAGTGAGGTGTCTTCGAAAACTGAAAACGGATATAATCAGATGCCAATGAAGTTAAAAACAGGCCGACTAACAGATAAATCAAAATTTGGAAAAATCCCGAACAGTTCCTGTTGGTGGGTGGCATGGCCAGCAAGAAGGACTACTACGAGATCTTGGGCGTCCCGAGGAATGCTACGAAGGAGCAGATCAAGGACGCCTACCGGAGGCTGGCCATGCAATACCACCCGGACAGGAACAAATCCCCTGACGCTGAAGAGAAGTTCAAGGAGATCTCAGAGGCCTACGCGGTACTATCTGATGATGAGAAGAGGCGCCAGTACGACCTTTTGGGCAGGGCTGACTTCGGTCAGTACTACACCCAGGAGGACATATTTCGAGGTGCAGACTTCGAGTCAATATTCCGGGAGATGGGATTTGGCTTTGATATCGGCGATCTCTTCAACATGTTCTTCGGAGGAGACTTCGCTAGGCGCGCCTATGCCCGGCAGGTAACCCGTGGAAGGGACCTGAACTACAACCTTGAGATCTCACTGGAGGAGGCTTTCAGGGGTACCGAGAAAGAGATCGAGCTACCCAGAACAGAACGCTGCGATGTGTGCGGCGGGACCGGGGCAGCACCTGGCACGTCCCTTAAAACCTGTGGCAGGGGCGGTGGCCCCGGGCAGATCCAGAATGTGAGGACAACTGGCTTCGCGAGGTTTGTGACAGTCACACCATGCAACGTCTGCGGCGGCTCCGGTACAGTTGTGGAGACTCCCTGCAGGGAGTGCCGGGGCTCTGGTTTAATCAAGAGGCGCAGGATTATCACGGTCAGGGTTCCCGCCGGTGTGGACGACGGTCAGCAGCTCAGGCTCAGGGGGGAGGGCGAGGCGTCTCCCAACGGCGG
>CAZZJY010000107.1:0-4956 GCA_964654895.1 uncultured Nitrososphaerota archaeon | reverse complement strand
ATGCTCCTTGCATTGTCTATCCCGATCATAATAGGGTTTCACATTATTTAAGCATTATTTTTACTTATTTTACTAAAAACGGTTGAAATTTAAAAGATATTTTTATAAATGTATTATTTGTATTTTAGATTATGCCTTGGTCTGCATTCTGCGTCCTATTTGACCCTGACGAGGGAAGAGATTCGATCCAGAGAAAGGTAGAAGGTTTAGTTAAAGGCACAAGACCGGCGAACCCCTACAGGGCAGTTCTGGACTCTGATGAGGCCGCAGGACTGGATATCGTAGACTGCGGCGTGGCACAGGGAGAGAGCTGGTTATCAATTTATCCGGTTCGGGAGGATCTTTTCATGCTCACCAGCACCAATTTCGGGATCTTTCTGGACTCGGACGGGTGCAGGGATTACAGAGAAAGGGTAAGGGATTATGTCAAAGGTTTGGAGAGGCCACTAATGATCGGAGGGGACCACAGCCTCACTGGCGGGGCGGTTGAAGCTTTGATGGAGAGGCATGAAGACCTCTATCTAATTGTATTCGATTCACATTTTGATGGCATACCCTCGCCTATAAGGAATGGACTTATCGGGTACATGGCTGAGACGAGACCAGACTACGAGAGGTTTGGCTACAAGCCTTCAGATTACGTATTCAGCTTTACCAGCAGAAAAAACAGCTATAACGGAGGGTCCTTCCTCTACCACTTAATTAACGAGGGCATAATAGAGGCTGAAAACATTGTAGTTTTCGGCCCACTGGACTATCCGACAGAGAAAATGGAGAAGATTCAGGACCATCGGGTAAGAGAATTCGTTCAAGTTTATAAAGGTCTGGAGAAAGAAGGCGTCAAAATTGTACACAGGGGGATAATAGACTCTCTTGGTCCTGACGAAGCTATCAACATGTGTGTGCCCCCGAAATTGAGAACTGGTAGAGCCTATGTGTCGGTTGATTTGGACATCGGCTCCAGGTCGGCTCTGATGGGTGCAAAATTCACAGACATATACGGGATCAAGGAGGCGGATATTTACAGAGCATTAGAGGGCTTGCGCAAAAACACCTGTAGTATAATAGGCTTGGACCTCATGGAGATAGACCCATGGAGGGCGGGCGTAGAGATAGACGGCTTAAGGGATAGAACTTACAATATCTGCGGCAACATCATAAGAATTTTGACCGAGGGTAAGATTTACCTGAATAGAAGGTACAAAAATGTTTTGGAGAAAATCTCCACCAAGAAAACACTTAAGGAAATTGAAGATAAGGAATCCCTCAATGAGCTCATAAAGATGGGGTTCGCGGGATTATCTGGAAAGCACATCAGTCTGCTCTATAACGGTGAGATATTATTCTTTTAAAAACGTCCGTAGATTTGGAGGTTCAAGTTTAAAGACTGCAGACTCAAAATAAAAAAAGAGGAGTTATGCGTAGGAGACTACAAAGTCCTTAAAGACCTGCGACGGGAGGAGCTTTGTGTTGTGCGACCCGCATTTGGGACACTTTATAGAAGAAGATATCTTATTTGAGGTCCACGAGTGCCTACAGTCCCTGCATTTTATTTTATATTCGAAGGGCATATGATCCACCTCACCCCATCATCTCATAGAACTGTCAAGAAGCTGCAGGATGTCGCCGATCTCAAGACCGAATTTGCCAGATTCTTCGTTACGCCTCAGGTTAAGCACGCAGAACGGGCAAGCACTAGATACGTACGAAGCACCCACCAATTTTGCCTCCTTCAGCCTTTCCGTTGCTGCAAAATTGGCAAGCTCAGGGTAGGCAGACATTACACCGGCACCGGCGCCGCAGCACCATGCGTGGTGCCCGGTCCGCTCAAATTCAACGAATTTCAGCTCGGGGATGTTTGAAAGTATCTCCCTTGGCTCGTCAAAGACCCCAACATGGCGTCCCAAGTGGCACGGATCGTGGTAAGTCACAACCTTGTCAGTTGCTTTGCTCTTCGGCTTTAGCCTTCCGTTTCTCAGATACTCGCTGAAAAGTTGTGACGAATGTAGTACCTCAAATGATGGCTTCGAACCTCCAAACTTTCTGTATCCCTCATGGAACTGCCGGTAACAGCCGGCGCATGAGGTTATCAATCGCGTGACTCCAAGTTCCTCTATCTTAGCGATGTTGTGCTCGTATGTCTCTTTAGCCTCTTCCCAAAGACCTGTCATGTATAATGGGGAGCCGCAGCACCACTCCTCTCCCCCGAGTACGGTGAAGTCTGCATTGGCTGCCGAGAGGAGTGAGACAGTGGCATCGCAAACATCGGGTGTTCTGTAGGGACCTGTGCACCCTGCAAAGTACAAAATCTCTGCACCCTTCTTTTGGGGTTCCACGGTCTTCTTCAACCATGCAAACCTGTTCTCCGGCAGTTCTGCGTACGGGTTGTGATACTCCTTTATATAATTTGCAAATTTCTTGTGTGCAGCAGGGGGGGCGATGCCCATCTTCACAAAGGTTCTTCTCAAGGCCATCACAGAGACAACAGGGTCGCTTCCAATCCCCATACTGCACTGGAGTGTGCAGTTTCCGCATAGGTTGCAGAAGTACGCAACGTCGACCAGTTCAGGTGTTGGCTTTATGAAGCCTTGTAGGAGCCCTAAAACGGTCATGTGCTTCCCTTGTCCTCTGTATGCCGCCTGTCTGTAGTGCGCAGGGTAGGTCGCAGTCGGGCAGTTCATCGCCCAGTTTGCCATGGAGGACATCTCGCACTGACCACAGACCCAACACCTCACAGCCTCGAACTTCGCTGCGGCGAGATCTGGGTACTCGTTATCCTTGGGGAAAGTTATGTTCACCCATTCCCGTGGCGTCTTATCCAAACTGGCGTGGGTTATGAATGGCACAAAATCTATGTTCCTATATGTTAAGGGTATTTTTCTCTCAACCTCAGTCATTTGAACCACCTACCCATACTCGAATGGTATGTTGAACCCTAGCCATGGAGCCATGATGTTATTCGGATCAACGGCACGCTTGATCCTCTGGTACAGCTCAAAGAAGCCAGGATCCATATGCTGCGAGACAACCTTGGCACCAAGACCGAAGCACCTCGCGGGAACGAATCCACTTTCACGTATGACCCTTGGGATGACCTCTCCAAAGAATGCGGCATATTTCTTGACCCCCTCACCATCGCCACGCTCAATAGGGACCATATACCTCACATGGGAGACCCTGCCCTCGTTAATGGGTATTGTGTGTAGGGCAGGGACGAGCCCGTGCTTCCTACCGACGCTCCAGGTGATTTCATGAAGCTTTGGAAGTGCACTGTTTCCAACACTACCGTAGAAGCTCCAGATGTGCCCCGGTACCCAGCCGCAGTACCTGATGCGCTGGTTGCCTGGCTCTCCTTCGCCTATGCCCCCGTACATCTTCAACGAGGCTTCAATCTCGCCGAACTTTATGCCCGGGCAGTTGTCAGGAGTCAACTCTGTGACTTCTGGGTGAGATGAGAGGTAGGCAGACCAGTACTTTTCCCAGAGTTTTGCCTCATCCTCCGACTGGTAGTGGGGGGTGCATGCAAGGATATAAAAGTACTGTGTGCCTTCGCCTGGGAAACCGTAGTACTCCCGCATTTTGGCAATATCATCATCGGTCAGATCGTAGAGCTTCTTCTTCTGGTCGAAGCCCCAGTAGGGGGCTATGTTGGTGCCGTGTAGTACCAACAGGAGCCAGTGGCCTCCAGAAGTGTTCGGCGCCAATTTTGTGTACATGACCTTGGAAAGATTCTTTGCCAATTCGTCGCACTTTTTGATTCCCAGCAACTTCACGGTAAGTGCCTTAGGTTTTGGCCACAGCTTTATCGCCGCCTTGGTGACTACCCCTAGGGTGCCAAGTGCCCCAACAAAGATCCTAGTCAATTGTGGACCAAAACCTAGATCGAAGGTGTATTTGCAGGAAGATATGGGCAGACTCCAAGATCCGGTGTGCACGAGTTCTCCTGTGGGCAGAACCGCTTCTAGTGCCATTATGGCTTCCTGATTTCCGTCGCTAATTGAAGTCATGTTCATGCCTACGCCCTTAAAGAGAAAGTTGGCTACTATAGAGGTATTCGGAGGAGCTGTTGTGACCGGAATTACTAGATCAATATTTTTTGAACGCAGATACCTGTAGAATTGATTGAATGTTACACCCGCATCGATGACGGCGTATCCTTCTTCGACATTGACCTCATGAATCCTGTTCATTCTAACAGTCTGGAGCAAGATGCCACTGTAACAGGGGAGTTTGTAGGAGTAAGCGCTGGCAACATGCACTGGAATTTTATATCTGTTAGCCATAAGCATTATATCTTGAACCTCGAGCTCGTTGGCGGGCCTTACGATGTAGTCGGGCATCTTTGGCGGTTTGCCTGGAAATATCTGTAGCCAAGCGTCGTAGACCTCTGCAAAGATTCTGCCTGGATCTGATATCACGTTTGCAGGACCGACGATAGCCTCCAACTCCTTAAGAACCAATTCGTTGGGCATTAAAATCGCCGTCCTATCCAAAAATCTATTATTATTTATTCTAAATAACATTTACCATATTCTAATTATATTATTAAGTGATTTTTCATTGGAGGAGTTCGGGAAAAAATTAAATATTGAACTGACATATCTTTGAGCACATTTAAAGGTGATAAAGATGGCTGAACAGTTGGTTTACATCGATGGAAATTTTGTCCCAAGGTCTAAGGCGTCAATATCGGTGTTTGACCACGGTTTCTTGTACGGTGACGGCGTATTTGAGGGGATAAGGGCTTATAATGGATATGTCTTCAAGTTGAAGGAGCATATCGACAGGCTTTACGCATCTGCCCGTACAATCATGCTGAACATACCCATGACTAAGGAGGAGCTCTCCAGAGCGGTAGTGGAAACACTGAAAAAGAACTCTCTGAAGGACGCCTATGTGAGACTTATTGTTACGAGGGGTGAGGGCGATCTGGGACTTGATCCGAGGAAGTGCAAA
>CAZZJY010000106.1:0-10038 GCA_964654895.1 uncultured Nitrososphaerota archaeon | reverse complement strand
CTTTAGAGTTGCGCGCCAAAATAAGCAGAAAAAATGAGAAGGGTGACAGGACTTTTTATAAAAAAATCCTTAAAATTGTTAAGGAGTACAAATTATGGATGAAGAACATGCTAGATTGAGAGTGGGTAAATCAGAACCAACAGAACCAACAACAGGATCAAACCTGGAGAATGCCGATTTTGCCGCATTAGATCTCGAGACAACAGGGCTGGACATAAAGAGGGACGAAATCATCTCAATTGCGATAATTCCGATGACCGGGTTCCAAATTCATTTTGGAAGATCCTTCTATTCGCTCATTAAGCCTAGTAAGTTTTATGAAAGAAGTATAAGAATACATGGGATATGTCCAGGAGACTTAAAACAAGCCCCCACACTTGAAGAATTATGTGAACGAATTTTGGGAATGCTGATGGATAGAATTATTGTGGGGTTTAATGTAATATTCGACATCGCATTCTTAAAAGAGCATTATAAGAAAATTGCAGCTCATCACAGAAAATTGGACTTTAGGTACGTGGACATTAAAGAGATCGAAGTTTGGATTTTGCAAAGGACCGGGAGACCTGCAACTTATTCTCTCGATTTTCTGGACTTGATTGAGAAGTACCAGATAGAGGGAGGATCGAGGCATAACGCCTTAAGTGATGCCTATATCGCCGCCAGAATTTTTCAAAAACAGTTGAACATTTTGTCTGAGTTCAAAATTGGACCAAATAATCTTGCCCGAATCGGCACAATGCGGAGGATATTTTGATAGGATTCTTGCTCGAAGAGCATCCTGACCGCCGATCTTATCATAACCTATCCTTTGAGCTCTTTCAGAAGACTGAGGTAATCCCTCAAGTGTCTTGTCACTAAAAAATTCTTCCTGACATGTTCCTTTGCCTTAATACCCATAGCCCTGCGGATCTGGGGGTTCTTTATTAGAAACAGGATTTTCTCGGCAGCCTCCGAAATGTTGCTTACTAGGAACCCTGTCTCACCATCCAAAATTTGATACTTTATACCCCCTGTCTTCCCCCCGATGACGGGCTTGCCTTTCCACATCCCCTCCGTGACCGTTAATCCAAAACCCTCTTTGATACTCTTTTGAATTAAAATGGTCGAGCCACGTTGTATCGCATTTATCTCTCTGTGGGCATCTGGAGGTAGCATCAGAACATGAACATTCCTGTCACATATCGCTTTTTTGAGAACCTCGTAATGGATCTTTTCCCCTTCCGGATCATCGGTTGCAGACCCCCCGACTAGGACGAGTTGCAATGAGACTCGGTACTTAAGCGTCCTAAATAGATCAAATGCGAAAGTATCTCTATCTAAAAGTCCTCCGAAGTCAAATGTGCTTATTCCTTTCTTTGCCAACTCAAATGCCTTGAAAACGCCAAGGGGATCTTTGAGCCTGTCAAACCTAGAGACCTGCGTTATTATGGGCATCTCCGGGTCAAGATCATACTTACTAAGGACCTTCTCAACATAGCTTGCTGGGAGCTCTATATTCTTTTCACTCAGAGGGTCTATCGACGGGGGAACGACTAACTGTGGTTTCTGTATGTCTAGTCTTTTATAGTCTGGCAAATGAACGACGACCGCATCATACCTCGAGACGAACTTTGCAAGGAAACTCCATACATCCTTGTTGGGGGAAGATATATCGATGTGACATCGCCAAACCCATTTGCCCCCCTCCCTAAACTGGACTAAAGCTGCTGGTTGTGGATCGTGGACGAAGACAAAGTCCTTTGATAAGTCCAATCGCTCCGCGTTACTTAAATTAACTTCTAAATATTTGTCCATCATTCTCTGGGTTATCTCAATATCCGCGCCGTGTAAAGCGTTATGAAAATTCTTAGTAACCTCAAAAAACTCCTTGTCACCTGAGATGGTCTTCCACTCAGTCTTTAATCCAACATCGTTCATTAATGGTACAAGGGACTTGAGAAGCTCTGCCACCCCCCCTCCGACGTAGGTCGAATTAACGTGTAACATCTCTTTACCCCGCAGGTCATCACCTAGTCTTTTGATTTCTGCTATTACTTCCTCCCCGACAATGGGAACATAATCATCTATTTTCATAAAAATCCCTTGTAAACATGACCTAGGTTTATCTAGACTAGATAATTAGATAAATAATTAGATATAAATATAGAGTCTCCTGACTTTGAAATAGATTGATATGTCTTCTCAAGGAGATGAAAAACTCTCGTCCCTCAAACTAAGGTTGAGGATTACTAGGATACTCTCTAAACTCCTTATTCTTGTTATGCTGATCTTGCTTGGCTACATTCTCATGCCTTACTTTCAGCAACTGAATATCATGATACCGATCATAAATATGCCTCTGGTGACTTTGGGGTCCGTCACAATATTGGCCGTGGTAGGCATCTTGCTTTATCGCATACTTGCGGATACGCTGTTGCTTTTAAACCCAATATCGAAAGCAATTCGCGTAATTTTTAAGAAGATGACAATGGATCACGTGAACCTCGTCAAAAGGGCTATTTACGACATACTTTTTCTCATAGCCCTGATCATTACTTTGACGGCACTACTTCCAGTAGCGAGTGCCTTTCCTATCATAGGTATCTACTTTGCCACAGGTCTGCCGCTCATAGCCCTCGCCGTCGTCATACTGATCTTCTGGGATCTTGGAAAGATCCTTTACAACGAGGTAGAACAACTCGCTGAGATCATCGCAGAAAAACTGGAATCTATCAATGAAGAATGAAAATCGAAGGGTTGTTCACCACCAGGTCGCAAGAAAGCCCACACTCTTTAAACGTGGATAGCTGACAAAATATTTAAGTGAGTATAATTTATGTTAAAAGAGTGATTTCTATGGCCCAGTACATCTGTGAAAGGTGCAGAAAAACCATTGACAGCAAGGAGCTCTTGGCGCTCCCCGGCATACGGTGCCCTTCCTGTGGGCACAGGATTCTTTACAAGGCACGATCTCAGGTCGTAAGAGAGATCAGAGCCCGATAGACTTTGCCACCATGCAGCAAAGTTCGTACACTATTTTGGAAGCGGTCACCGCCGTTGCCCCATTGTCGTAAGTCGGAGCAACCTCCACAACATCGAACCCTGAAATCCTTTCGTCGGCTATCTCCTCCATGATATCCAAAAGAGCTGATGCTGTGATCCCCTCCGGCTCCGGGTTTCCAACACCTGGGGCAAAAGCGGGATCCAACACATCCGTGTCCACCGAGATATAGATCTTCTTAGAATTTGTCAGCACCCCCCTCAGCCACGCCCCTATTTCCTTGGTTCCCGCGCGCATTATCTCTTGGGACGAGACGTAGTTTACCCCAGTCTTCTTCACAAACTCGACCTCATCTCTATACGAGGCTCTAGCCCCGACAATTACAACATTTCCGACGCCTAGCTCCTCTAGGGCCCTCCTCATAACACAGGCATGAGAGAGTTTATTGGTGAGGTACTCGTCGCGCATATCAAAATGGGCATCAAAAGAAACTACTGTTGCATCCCTGATCCCCCTCAAGGCACCAAGAGTGATTGTGTGTTCTCCGCCAAGCATTACTGGGATCTTCCTTGACATAACTATGTCTTCCACAGTCTCCTTCACTCTCCTTATGGTCTCCGACGCGTCGCCGTGCACTACAGCGAGATCTCCCAGGTCATGGAGCTTCACCTCTTCGAAATCCAAGCCAGTTCTCCAGGACCAAGTCTCTATGTTTGCGGAGGCCTGTCTGATGGCAGCTGGCCCAAACCGCGATCCTGGTCTAAAGCTCGAGGTGCTGTCAAAAGGTACCCCGAAAAGTACAAAATCTGACTCAGAGTAATCCCTCTTGAACCCTCCAAATTGCTTCGAGAGATCATCCACATAAAAGCTTCTACTCATCCTAAACCACCACAACAAGATATATTTATTTCATTAAACAACTACTTGAATCTACCTCAGGGGTATTCATATGGACAAATACGACAAAGTTATGGACCTCGCTAAGAGGAGGGGCTTCTTCTCTCCCTCTTGTGAGATCTACGGAGGCGTTGCCGGTTTTTTGGACTTTGGACCTATGGGCACGCTCCTCAAGAGAAATATCGAGAGAAAATGGCGGGAGACTTTCATATACCGCCACCACGGCCTAATATACGAGATTGAGACCCCAGTAGTCATGCCTTCGAAAGTCTTTGAGGCCTCAGGCCATGTGGACCACTTTACTGACATGATAGTGGAGTGCCTCTCATGCCACAAGAGGTTTCGGGCTGATCATCTAATAGTAGATCAGCTGGGCGAGGTGCAGGGCATAGAGGGAAAGTCCCCGAGGGAACTTGATGGTATAATCAGGGAGAAGAACTTGAGATGCCCTGAATGCAAGGGCATGCTCGGTCAAGTGACCACGTTTAATCTGCTCTTCAGGACCTATATCGGTCCGTATACTGAAAATGTTGCATACATGCGCCCGGAAGCCGCACAGGGGATGTTCGTGAACTTCAAAAACATCTACAACACCATGAGGGAAAGGTTGCCGATTGGTCTCGCACAGATAGGTAAGGTCATGCGAAATGAGATCTCCCCCAGACAGGGACCCATCCGGCTCAGAGAATTCACAATAATGGAAATCGAGTTCTTCTTTGATCCGAATTCGCCTGACTGTGACCTGTTGAACGAAGTCCGCCACAAAAAACTCCGTCTATTGACAGAAAGCATGGTCTCAGCAGGGACTGCCGATCCTATTGAAATAACCTTGGACGAGGCGGTGAGGGAGAGGGTGATCCTCTCAGAGTGGCAAGCTTATTTCATGGCACTTTCAACCGATTTCATATCAGATCTTGGCGTACCTAAGGAGTATCAACTGTTCATCGCAAAGTTGGAGAATGAACGTGCCCATTATTCGGCCCAGACATTCGATCAGCTGGTCAGGCTCGAGAGGTGGGGCTGGGTTGAAGTCTCTGGTCATGCGTACCGCACAGACTACGATCTGTCTCGCCATCAGAGCTTTAGCGGTCAAGACCTAATGGTTTTCAAGAAGTTTGACACACCTGTGAAGGAGAAGGTCTTAGTTACGCGCCCGAGGATGGAAGTTATTTCCAGCAACTGTGGTAAGGAGACGGGCAAAGTTATTTCAGCTATAAAAGTTGCCGATCCTTTGTCACTCAGAGACGCGCTATCTAGGGGACCAACCTTGATCAACGGTGTGGAGGTGAGGCCGGAGTTTGTCGAATTCGTCGAGGAGGAGCGCATTACCACTGGCAGGCGATTTGTTCCTCACGTGGCAGAACCATCGTTTGGGGCGGATAGGCTTGTCTACGTATCGATGGAATACGCATACAAAGAGAGGGAGGGAAGGGTCGTCCTCTCGCTTCCAAAGACAATCGCCCCGATACAGGTCTCTGTCTTCCCCCTAGTAAACAAAGACGGTCTCCCAGAAAAAGCTCTTGAGATCTACAGGCTGATAAAATCTGAGGGATACCTCGCCGATTTTGACGATGCCGGATCCATAGGCAGGCGCTATGCCAGGTCTGATGAGATAGGTACGCCTTTGGCAATCACAATCGACCACAAAACCATGGAAGACAACACTGTTACCGTGAGAGACCGAGACACATGGAATCAAGTCAGAGTGTCCGTAGACAACCTCTTAAAATACCTTAAGGATTACTTTGCAAAAACATGTACTCCACAGTAATCTTAAAAATGGCAACTCAATTATAATAGTGCGAGCTATAAATTCTTGCGTGGTGATAATGTGTCACAAAAGCCTCCTGAAAAGAGGTTGCGCCTCAGAAGGAGGGAGAATATAGAACGGGGAACCTGCAAAATGAATGATGCCACCTACAAGTACCTGAGGATCTCTGGAAGAATAGAAGTCGTGGTCGCCGGAAAGAAAAAACTGGAATTAAATGCCTCTCCCTCCTCTGATGTACCTGAGAACGAAGTTTGGATAAATGTGGACGAGATGAAGGCTGCTGGGCTTTCCGATAACTCTATAGCCACCGTACGATCAGCAAGGATGTGACCTCCAACAATGCCAACAAAAGCTTTTCTCCGTCAATCAAAGTAAATTAACATCGAGTTGGCACTTAGAGATCTGTACTTTTAGCATAATCAGATGCATTTATCCCTGCAGTTGCTCCCTGACCGACCGCTACTATTATTTGGTGGCTTCTGCCAGTGCAATCCCCTGCCGCATAGACCCCGTTTAAGTTGGTCTCCATGTTCTCGTTCACAACAATGTATCCCTCCCTCGTGGTCCTCAGCCCCGCACTCCTTGCTATATCTGATATAGGCGTAAAGCCTAAAGCCACAAAGAGTCCGTCGAGCTTTAAAACCGTCTCTTTTCCATTTTCATCTTTGATTTTTATCCCGGTGAGTTTATTCTCTCCCAGCACCTCTACAAGACTTACTCCTTCTAGTACTTCAGCCCCTAAATTTTTGGCATAGTCTGATTTCTTCCTGTCAAAATGCGGTACATTTGGGATCAGCAAGATGTCTTTTGTCATCGATGAAAGGTACTTGAGGTCATAAAGTGCATCTTCATCAGAACCCACAACTGCCACTTTTTTACCTCTGAAGAAAAAGCCATCGCAGGTTGCACAATAAGAGATCCCTCTGCCCACGAGTCTATCCTCTCCTGGAATGCCAAGCTTCTTCTGCACAAGTCCTGTAGCGATTATCACAGCCTTTGACTCGAACTCGCTGTTGATCGTCTTTACATTTTTTAATTTGCCGCACAGTTCCATCCCCATCACACTTTGACCGACCATTATTGTGGTGCCAAATCTCTCTGCATGCTTGACAAGTCTAACCACAAGCTCATTTCCTGAAATGCCTTCTGGAAATCCCGGGTAATTATCGACCTCTCGGGCATATGCTGCCCTACCTCCAAGCATCTTTCCCTCTATAAGCAGAGTGCTTGCGCCCGCCCTCGACGAATAAATTGCAGCTGCGAGCCCAGCCGGACCTCCACCTATTATGACAACATCATATCTATTCATAGGCTTCTCAAACTTTATTTGCATCAAACATTTAAATGATTTCTCTTGAAAGTATGACAATTAATAAAAATTAATAAATAATCATAATTTTTTAATCACGTCGTCCCGATATTATTCGTCGAAAAACGTTTGCAAATATTTATAAAACCCGTTTTGTTTTAGAACCTTGATCGGAGCGTGCCCCTTTGGCAATACCCCAGGAGGATCTGACAACCATCGGTAATGAGGTATACCGAAAATCTCTTGATCTGATAACAGAACATGCCAGAAAGGTTCAGGACTCGGTACGCTTGATGGTCGAGTCCTTCTCAAAATTTAGCGGTTCGCAGCGCTTGGAACTGAAGAGCCTATATGAGAGGATCTCCGCCGTCGAGGAGGATGCCGACAGGATAAAGAGGGAACTCATAGAGCAGTTAACAAAGAGCGCCCCCGCCTTTCTTTACAGGGAGGATTTCATTAGGCTAATTATCCGGGTGGATGAAGTGGCCGAGTTGGCACAGTCCATCTCTAGGCAGCTGAGCAGAATTTCGGACAATGGCTGGGTGCCGACCCCTGCTGTTGGCGAGCTCTTTGAAAGGGTCTCCGGCGAAGTTCTGACAGAATACGAGCATTTAAGGGATGCGATAATGGTCCTTCCAATGAATCCTAAAAAGGCAATCGATTTGGTCACCACTGTGCACAAAGCAGAGTCAAAGGTTGACAGTTCATATTATGATGCTGACTTCAAGCTACTGATGGAAGTCAAGAAGATCGAGCAGCTCTTAATATACAGAGACATTCTTCGCCTCTTGGAGGACATGGCCGACCTGATAGAAGATGCGTCAGACGATCTCAGGGTTTTGGCCCTGCACAGAGTGGCCTGAGTTATTTCTCATTTTATAACTCAACCTTAGGCCCCTCATCCCCTGCAAAGATGCCGCAAAGGCGCTTATGACGAGTTCGAACCAAAAGATGACGAGCCTAGTGAGTATAGTTGCGGAGGCTGCAAGTGCGGGGGGTATGCCAAACCCCATAAAGAAGGCAGTCATGGATACCTCCATCACTCCAACCATGCCAGGGATTCCTATGGGTATCATCTGTACCATACTCACAAAGACCGTGACCCCAAGAACGACCCAGTAGGACACGGGTCTGCCTAAGGATACGAACATAATGTAAGGTATCATGGCGATCAGGAACCACCTGGCGGTCAACACCAAAAAAGACAAGACGAAAGTATTGGGCTTAACACTCTTTATCGCTTGAACAAAAGTTCTAAATCCTCCTAGGATGCTCTCCCTCAACTTCTCAGGATCGTATTTTGGTCTGAAGCGCCTCAAAAAACCTCCAATTCTCATTGCCAATTTTTCAACACCCCTTTCGAAGAGATCCGCCCTAAGAGCCATATACATTGCAGCTATTCCAAATACCAGATCAAAAATTGCTATAACTCCAAGCGCATAGATCTCTGCAACGGGGGCGGTCTGATCTCCCACCAAGTTGAGTATGCTGACTAGTAGCACCACACCAAAGGTCAGAGCAAGCAAAATTCTGTGTAGCAGAACACTGGCAGTCGCTTCGCTGATCTGTATCCTACCCCTCTTGACAGTCAGACTCACCCTGAAGAATTCCCCCGATATGGAGGCTGTAGGGATCATCAAATCTCCAAATATGCTGACTAAAACTATCTCGAAGCAGTCCTTGAAGCTCATTCCCGGGTTCTTCAACAAGAGATACCATCCGAGGACGAATAAGCCTATACACGTCAAATCTATGAGTACTGCAGTGAGCGCAATCCTGAGGTCTAAACTAAGAATCGTCGCCACGATCTGCGTCACATCTGCCAAGTAAAGATATATCAGGAATATTACCGCCCCAACTATCAACATGATGCTTGTCAGGCTGATTGGCGATCTCCTCAAAGTCCTTCACTCTAACAAAGTTTATGAATTGGGCAAATCTAAGTTCTTTTAAAAACTTACCTTTTTAAAATTTGGGGTACTGGGCATGGAAAGCAACAAAGTCGAAGCTAGGCTTCATGGCTCAAGAGTACTGGTCTGGTCAAAAGAAGACGGAGCGAGGCTCTACAGGTCTGGCTTCTATGGCAAGCTTATAAATGTCTCCAAACCAAAAGACATTTCAGAGATCAATACTTATCTCGAACTCTCCCTACTCGAGGCAAATTATCTCCTCGAGAAGGGACTAATAACAATAAAAACTGGCAAGAGGGTCCTATCAAGAGAGCAGCTGTTGAGATTGTCAAAGAAACAATACCGCCTTTTTGAAGAGCTATACGCAGTATACAAGGATCTCAGGGACAAGGGCTACGTCGTGAGACCCGCTCTGAAATTTGGCGCAGATTTTGCGGTATACCAGTATGGTCCTGGGATTGACCATGCGCCATTCATAGTACACGTTCTTCCCAATTCTGCGGAGATCGACCCTGTCGAGATCGTCCGGGCGGGGAGGCTCTCTCACACAGTCAGGAAAAAGTTTGTCCTTGCAACTTTTGATGAGGTCCAAAAAAAGACCGTTTATTACATGTTCGACTGGTGGAAGGCCTAGAGGATGGGGACCCCGTTTGAGGGGTCTGCCGTGTACTTCTGAAATTCTTCCCTGATGAGACAAGTGATCTTTCCCGGCTTCCCATCACCTATGGTCCTTCCATTCACCTCAACCACGGGGATTATCTCTGCACCAGTACCGGTAAAGAAGATCTCATCGGCGTTGAATAACTCATGCACGGTTATCAACTTCTCTTTGGTTCTAATTCCATTCTTCTCTGCGATCTCTATGATGACTTGCCGTGTTATGCCTGGTAGCGCTCCTGTGTACGTTGGGGGCGTAAGGACCTCGCCATTCTTTACCAAAAATATATTCTCTGCGGTGCCCTCGCAAACATAACCGTTCGGGGTAAGCAGGATCGATTCGTCGGCGTTGTATACATTTGCATCAAGCTTTGCCAGTATACTGTTCAAATAGTTCAGGGACTTTACTTCATGCGAAGTTCCGTCCACAGGGTCTCTCCTCACCCAAGTGATAATGGTCCTTATGCCCCTCTCACGCCCTTCCTTCGGCAGCAGTGCAATGCTGCCCGCA
>CAZZJY010000105.1:0-6247 GCA_964654895.1 uncultured Nitrososphaerota archaeon | reverse complement strand
TCCCTATACAGTGAGGCGCGGCTCGTCCACATTTTCAGGGTTGTAAACGTTGGCAGGCTTTGCCTCCTCCTCCAAGGTTGTGTCGAAAACCTCCTCTGTGTCCTTGATCTTCAGGACGTAGTCTAAGAGCACGAAATCTCCATTTTTGATTGCCATTTATGATGCACCAACCAGTCGGAAGAGTAACAACATGCGCCTCTTTAAAACCTTTTCCTTCGGAGAAAGAGGAAGGTTCATTTTGTAGCCAGAAGGAATGATTTCTGGGTGGGGCTATTTGGGGAGAGAGGTTGAGGTTAAGGCTGAGGTTGAGGAGGACCTGGGTGAGAGGATAGAGAAGGCGGGGGGCAAGCGCCTGAGGGAGGTATTCCAAGAGGACGTCTATTTCAGGCACCCTTGTAGGGACTTCGCTGAGAGGGACGAGGCCCTGAGGCTCCGTAGGGAGGGAGAGAGTTACACCTTGACTTTCAAGGGCAGGAGGGTCGGGGCTGGGGCGAAGATGAGGGAGGAGATCGAGGTGAGTTTGCAGGATCCTGAGGGCGCTGTGAGCCTGCTCGAGAGGCTTGGCTTTGAGAAGGCTTTTGTGATAAGGAAGAGGAGGAGGGAGTTCCTGGTGGAGGGAGTGCTGGTCTCGCTTGACGATGTCGAAGGGCTGGGGAGGTTTGTGGAGATGGAGGTTTTAATGAAGGGGGACTCGCCGGAGGAGGCGGAAAGGTTGAAGGATAGATTGTTGAGGGTCTCGGAGATGCTCGGGATAGATAAAAGTAGGCTCACAACGGAGTCTTACCTTGAGATGCTTGTTTCCAAGAGCTCCTCCTCAAAGCATCGAACATAGTGCTCCATTATTGCGATCCTCCTTTTTGCGATCTCCTTTGCAGAATTGGTGTGGAGGAGGCACGGCAATTTTAGGAGCTTCTTCCTGATGTGCTCCAGGATTCTGGCTGGGGGCAGAGCCCGCTCCGAGTTGTACTGGATGGTCCGGTATATGCCAGTGGCGCCCATCGCGTCGAGTTTGTCGGCGTCGGATAGCACCTTTGCCTCGAGCGACCTGGGAACCCTTCCGCTGGAGTAGCTGTGGCTTGCTACGGCTTCGTTGGCTGCGCTGCAGATCTCCTCGCCCAAGCCCATAGTCGAGAGTACGGACCGTGCAAACTCTGCGCTTTGCATGGCATGATCCTCGCTTATGCGGATTACGTCGTGGAAGAGGGCGGCAAGGTCCAGCACCAGCAGGTCAGCCCCCTCCTTTTCTCCTATCTTCTTGCAAAGTGCACGAACCCTCTCCACGTGTTCCCATCCGTGGGAGCCTACATCGTCGAAGGCTGCCTTACACATTGCCTCGATGTAGCGGATTGCGTCTCTGTAGAAAGAGCTACGCTGTCCAGAGCTGGACGTCAACATTCTCACCGCTCAGCGTCACTATCGCGTAGTTCCCCCTCATTGCGGGACCTGGGTTGAAGACGAGTGTTTTACCGATGGTCTCCTTGCCGCGCGCCTCGTGTATGTGACCACACTGCAACACCCTTGGGTAAAGTTTGAGGATCAGGTCTCGAAGTGCCTTGCTGCCAACATGCACCCCACCCCTTGCCAGGTCCACCACAGCCCCGAGGGGAGGGTTATGGGTGACCAAGAAGGTTGTCGAGCCTCCGCACTTTGAGTAGGCACCACTTATGTTCCGGACGAGCGTATCCTCCCCCACCTCGAAGGGGGTCTCGAAAGGCGTTGGTGTTGACCCTCCCGAGCCGACGAAGGCGACGTCCCCGATCTTATGGCAATTTGCCTCGAGGCATATGCCCAAGGAATCGATGCCAGTTTTAAACTCGGGGGGGGCGCAGTTTCCAAGTACGTAGAGGAACGGTTTCCCAGCCTCGCTTACTATCCCGAGGATATTTTTGAGATCTTCCGAAGACCCGAAGTGGGTTATGTCTCCGGAGATCGAGATGGCGTCTATTCTGTATGAGTCCAGAGCGGACTCCAGGATCGATCTCAGAGAGGATTCCTTGCCATGTATGTCTGAGAGGGCGAGGATGGTAATTGTTTTCGACATGGCAACCACCACAAAGTTTTACTTAGAGATAATGGTTTTTGCTTTTTAAGGTGTCTGTTTTGTGCCTAGCTATACCCGCTAAGGTGGTGAGGATTGAGGGGGACAGGGCTGAGATAGAAATAGGCGGGGTGAAGAGGGAGGCCTCGCTCGCGCTGGTCGCAGATGCAGGGGTCAATGTTGGGGATTATGTCCTCGTACACACCGGATACGCCATAGCCAAGATCAGAGAGGACGAGGCCGAAGAGATATTGAAGGCGTGGAAAGAGGTTCTCGCAGAGGGGTAATAGGCTGTTGCTCTCAAAGTTTAGGGACAGGAAGCTTGTGGAGAAGGTGGCTGAGAAGATAGAGGAGGAGTCTAAGGGGATAACTGTCAGGATTATGCATGTCTGCGGGACCCATGAATGGACGATCACGCACTTCGGGATCAGGGACCTCTTGCCAAGCAATGTTGAGGTTGTCGCCGGTCCTGGATGCCCGGTCTGCGTGACCCCCGGGAGTGAGATCGACATGATCGCAGAGCTGTCTATGAGGGACAAGGTAACGGTCACGACCTTTGGTGACGTGATAAGGGTCCCAGGCACTAGAACCTCCCTATCTGAGGCGAAGGCAAGAGGCGGAGATGTAAGGCTGGTGTACGGCATAGAGGAGGCGGTCAGGATAGCGAGGCAGGAGAGGAACAGGGAGGTCGTTCACTTTTCCATAGGGTTTGAGACGACCGCGCCAATGGCAGCGGGGGAGATACTGAGGGGACCGCCCGAGAACTTCAGCATATTCAGCACACATAAATTGATACCGCCGGCGATGGAGTTTCTCCTCAAATCTGGGCTGAGTTTGGACGGGTTCATCTGCCCTGGGCACGTCTCCACCATAATTGGCGTGAGGCCCTACAGGGGGCTGGCGGAGAGATACAGGAAGCCGATGGTGGTGGCGGGGTTTGAGCCGCTGGACGTTTTGCTGGGCATATTGAGCATTGTGAGGCAGGTCAAGGAGGGGGGTTGGAGGGCGGACAACGAGTACACCAGGGCTGTGAGGGAAGAAGGAAACGTCATAGCTCTGAGGGCCATAGGCGACGTCTTTGAGGTTGCAGATGCATGGTGGAGGGGGATAGGCAGGATAGAAGCATCAGGGCTGAAGCTCAGGGGGCGCTTTGAGGAGTTTGACGCCGCTAGGAAGTTTGGGCTTGAGGCACCCTCAGAGGACTACATGCCAGAGGGGTGCGGGTGCGGTGAAGTCCTGAAGGGGGTGATTAAGCCAGAGGATTGCCCGTTGTTCGGTAAGGAGTGCACCCCCAGCCACCCAATCGGACCCTGCATGGTCAGCCTTGAGGGGACGTGCTCAATATTCTACAAGTACAGAAGTTTGAGATAGTATTGGCGTGTAATGAAGTTTGGGTAGAGGTTACTATTAATTAATTATCTCTACTCACTCGGAACCCTGTCAGGTGCCCGTACTCTTCTGGAAGGGGGGGTCTTTGCCGACCGATGGCAAAGATCCCTGCGAAGAAGATCAGAGGTCCTTTAGGAATGGGAGGGCGGCGCTGATCCCAGACCCTGGACGGGCATTGTAATTCAGCTCTTGGAGGGATGCTTCTACCGAGGAGATTGTCGTCAGGACTTCCTTTGGAGTTATTACCCCCATATTCCCTATCCTGAAAATTGAATCCTTCAATGCGCCAAACCCCCCTGCGACGACCACGCCGTACTTCTTTCGCATGACATCTCTCAGGTCTTTTGAGGCCACTCCGGCAGGCGTGTTTACGGCTATCACCACGTTTGACCTGCTTCTCTCTTCGGCAAAGAACGAGAGTCCCATTGCGGAGAATGCGGAGTAATAAGCCTTGGAGGCTTTTTTGTGCCGCCCTATCCACCTCTCGAAACCATATTCCAAGATCATCTGGAGGGCCTCGTCCAGGGCAAAGATCAGGTTCACGGCGGGTGTGAAGGGAGTCTCCCTCTTCTCGTCCCTGAACTTCCGGTACTTTATTAGATCAAAATACTCGGTCCTGGGCTTTGCCCTCTCGATCATCTTCCAGGCGTCCTTGCTGACAGATATGAGTGCCAAACCTGGTGGCGTCGCGAGGCACTTCTGGGTCGCGGTTATGCAGACGTCCACTCCCCATTTGTCTGTCGGCAGGTCGTCCCCACCCAGAACAGATATGGCGTCCACTATGAAGAGGAGACCACGATCTTTGACAATCTTTCCGATCTCCGGGAGATCCCTGACAGTGGTTCCGGTCGAGGTTTCGTTGTACACCACTGCAACTGCCTTTATTTCTGGGTCGTTTTCGAGGGCAGAGGAGATGGACTCTTTGGTCGGGGTCTTCCCCATTTCAACCCTGAGCTCCACGACTTTAACTCCGTAGACCTTGAAGGCGTCTGACAGCCTCTCGCTGAAGGTGCCAAAGACAGGGACGAGGACCTTCTCTCCGGGCAGCAATATGTTGCTCGCGGCACATTCAACCCCTCCGGTTCCGGAGGAGGTTAGGACAAATAGGTCGTTTTCGGTTTGAAAGACCCTCTTGGCGTTATCAAGTAAACGCGAGAATATCTCGTGGAATTCCGCCCCCCTGTGGTTTATCATGGGTTTGCACATCGCGGAGTAGACCCTCGGGGGGACGTTTGTTGGACCGGGAAGCATTATGAGCTGAGGCAGACTCAAATAAGGCACCTCTGTATGAGATTATTTAAGGAGATTATATAGGTTTCTCCGGGTGTAGATTATGATAGTTACGCTGACCACAGATTTTGGCGGACACTACGTGGGCATTATGAAGGGGGTTATAAAGAGGATAGCGCCCAGCGTAGAGGTGATCGACCTGGGGACAGATGTACAGCCTTTCGATGTGAAGGGCGGAGCCTTCGTACTTTATTCGTCCTACAAGTACTTTCCTTCAGGGACCGTGCATGTGGCAGTTGTCGATCCCGGCGTAGGCTCAGAGAGGAGGGCGATCGCGATCAGGAGCAGGAACTACTACTTTGTAGGTCCAGACAACGGGGTGCTAATTCCCGCCGCGAGGGAGGATGGGGTGGTTGAGATGAGGGAGATCTCCAACAGGGAACTCTTCTTGGAAGATATCTCGAGTACTTTTCACGGCAGAGACATATTTTCGCCAGTGGCAGCCTTCCTGGCGAATGGGGGTAAATTTGAGAAGGTGGGCGGGAAGGTAGAGATAGTCAAAGATTTGGAGTTCTTTAGGGAGGTTAGTGAGGGTAGAGCTGAAGGCGAGGTTCTATTCGTTGATCGCTTTGGAAACCTTGTGACCAGCCTAATTGAGGGTGACTTGACCGAAAAGGAGTACGTGATCGAGTTCGAAGGCAAGAGGCTTAGGGTGAAGCACGCTAGGACATATTCCGAAGGCAGGGAGGGGGAGATCCTCATCATAAAGGGCAGCAGCGGGCACTATGAGATCTCCGTCAGGGAGGACAGCGCCAAGGAAGTTACTGGCTTAGGGGTTGGTAGGCGCTTCGCGATTTTGGACCCTTGAGGTCCCGCAAGGGACGGACAGGAAGTTTATTCCGACAGCGTTAAAGCCATGAAGAGACCTAATACTTATAGCACGTTTGGAGGAGAGATGGTTGAGGGCGCTCCTCATAGGAAGATACCAGCCGTTCCACAAGGGGCATTTAGAGGTGGTTAGGTGCATACTGAAGGAGGCGGACGACCTCATCATAGGCATAGGGAGTGCGCAGATAAGCCACACCATAGATAACCCGTTCACTGCCGGCGAGAGGATAACTATGATCTCGAGCGCGCTCAGGGAGGAGGGGCTGATTGAGAGGTGCAGCTACATAATCCCGATTCCCGACGTTTGGAACAACGCGCTGTGGGTAACTCATGTAAAGTCCTTGACTCCTCACTTTGATGTGGTATACACCGGGAACCCACTCGCGAGGAGGCTCTTCAGAGAGGGGGGGATAGAGGCCAGGGAGCAGCCCCTCTTTGACAGGGCGAAGTATTCTGGGACCGAGATAAGGAGGAGGATGCTCAGCGGTGAGGACTGGGAGAGTTTGGTGCCACCAGCCGTAGTTAAGGTCATAAAGAGCATTGGTGGGGTTGAGAGGCTCAGGGACATAACGAGGAGCGATAAGATAACATATCTGAGGCCAGGAGAAACCTCTCCATGACCCTGCCATTCTGGATTTTAACCCCCTCCCGGACCAGAAGGCTTTCTTTGATTTTTGTCCCGCGGTTGCCTGAATAGCCCCC
>CAZZJY010000104.1:0-9075 GCA_964654895.1 uncultured Nitrososphaerota archaeon | reverse complement strand
CCGGGTTTGAAATTAAAAAAATATGGCCGAGAGCTAGCCGTAGTGCTTGAAGAGGACGAGGAAGTAATATCCTCACTGGTAGAGGCTTGTTCGTCTGAGGGTATCACCAGCGGGACCATCCTATCTTGTGTGGGGGCCCTTAAAAGTGCCCGACTTATTCTCCGGAAGGGTTTGGAAAAGACGATGATCCAACATTTAGAGGTTGTTGGAAACGGCAATATCTCCCAGCACAGTGGTAAGCCTTTTGTGCATCTTCATTTGGCAGCGGGAAGCGAGGCTGGCAGTTGGGTCGGGCATTTAATTGAAGGTGTTGTTGATGTCTTCTGCGAGGTGATAATTATGGAGAATGATATTTCCATGGTTCGAGAGTACGACGAGGCGTTAGTGGAGAGAGGCGTTACTGTCCCGTATAAACTAAAATTTGGTGAGAAGAATTGAGCATCCTTTCGGATGGAGACATAATAAACTACATCGAAGAAGGGCTGCTCAAGATTGAGCCTTTCGCTTTGGATTCTGTTTCTCCCTCTGGCTACGACCTCAGGTCTGCAATTTCAGTGGACATCAGACCAAAATCCGCAGTCCTGATCCACACGGTAGAAACCGTTGAATTGTCCCCTTGCATATGTGGGCAGATATTCATCAGATCCTCATTTGCGAGGGAGGGTGTTTTTGGGAGTTTTGCATTTGTAGATCCCGGGTTTAAGGGGCAATTGACGCTTTCCATCTCTAACTTTGGGGATGGAACTATTAGGATAAATGCGGGCGAGAAAGTGGCTCAGATAGTTTTCATGAAACTTCTCAACCCCTCTGTTCACCCTTATGATGGCAGATACCAAAACAGCAGTGGCGTGGTCAAAAGCAAGAGAAGTTTTTAATCAAATATATAAAAATTAAAATAGCCCCTTGAGGGAAAAGTGATATGAGTGATAGAGAAAGGGATGTTGGCGATTGGGTTCTGAGAGCAGATATGATTCAATAAAGTTACAGATAAGATCTGTAGAGTTCTTGAGACTTGCCAAGGAGATATACAGCTATCAAGAACTCATGAAGCTCACTGGAATACCAATAACTGTGCTGAATAGATATGTTAAGGGGCACATTCTTCCCAGCCCTGAGAGGGCAGCATCCATTTTATCAAAGCTAGAGAAGGGTTATGATGTGGCCCGACACATTAAAGAGAAACTGGGCTTTGACAAGGGAGGTTTTCTGGATAATACAAAGATAGTAGGAGACACATTATTACTGAG
Organism: uncultured Nitrososphaerota archaeon; assembly: GCA_964654895.1. GTDB lineage: Archaea > Thermoproteota > Methanomethylicia > Methanomethylicales > Methanomethylicaceae > WYZ-LMO10. Next base: position 7,828 of record CAZZJY010000104.1, on the reverse strand, counting down.
GTTCATAGCAAATCATGTAGTGCAGATGCTCGCAGGGAGGAGGGTTAGCAAAGTCCTTACAGTAGCAGTGGACGGGATCCCATTGGCAGTCCACATAGCAGACGCCTTTGGTGTGCCATTCATGTATGCTAAAAAAGACAAGGAGATTGGAGTCACGAGTTTCATAGAGGAAACCTATACAGTCTCGAGGGCAGGCATACAAGTGTCCCTATATTTGCCCAAGGGCAGTATAGAGAAGAGAGACAGCGTACTGATTACTGATGATGTCGTGAGGTCGGGCGAGCAACTAAAAGCACTTGTGAATATGGTCAAAAAAGGTGGTGCCGAAATCGCAGGGATATTCGTTCTGATTGCCGTAGGTGAAAGGTGGAAGAAAGAAGTGGATGAGTCTTCTGAATATGCAATTCACTCCCTAGTTACTTTACCTGAGCAGGAGTGAAAGGTCGTAGGGCGGATGCACAACTCCTTTATCGGTGATAATCGCACTCACCAGTTCTCCTGGCGTCATGTCAAATGCAGGGTTTAAGGCTTTTGTGCCCTCAGGGGCAATTCGAACGTTATTGATGTATAAGACTTCATTTGGATCCCTTTCCTCGATTATAACACGGTCGGGAGTTATGTTTAGATCGATTGTTGAAACGGGGGCAGCCACATAAAATGGAAGGCCATGCGCCTTAGCCAAGAGGGCAAGCCCATAGGTGCCAATTTTATTGAAGACGCACCCATCCCTAGTGATCCTATCCGCCCCAACTATCACCTTGTCGATTAGGCGCCTTTGCATCAAGTGCGCCGCCATATTATCTGTTATTAACTTAAACGGGATCCCTTCGGTCTTTAGCTCAAAAGCCGTTAGTCTGGCGCCTTGGAGCAGAGGTCTAGTCTCCGATGCGTATACGAAAATTTTCTTCCCTGATTCGTGTGCAGCCCTTATCACGCCAAGCGCGGTCCCATACTCAACACATGCCAGACCTCCAGCATTGCAGTGTGTCAGGATCCGATCACCATCCGAGATCAATTCTGCCCCAAATTTACCTATGGCTCTGCATGCCGCCACGTCCTCCTCTGATATCTTGACAGCTTCGTCAACGACCTTCTTGACAATTTGTGAGGGAGAATCGGCGCTGCTCCAAGCTGATTTCATGCGCTCTAAAGCCCAAAACAAGTTTCTTGCAGTAGGCCTTGTTCTCTGTAGACGCCGCCATGCTCTATCAAGTTCTTTTTTTATCTCTTCAAGAGACCCGTTGGCTACCCTCTTTGCTGCCAGGGCAATCCCCATAGCTGCTGCAACACCTATTGCAGGAGCCCCCCTAATTTCCATCCTTTCTATTGCGATTGCGATCCTTTCATAGTCCTCGCATTTTATCAGGACAAGTTGGTGAGGTAGTTTGGTCTGATCAATTATGTATACGCCGTCCTCTCTCCACTCAATAGTTTTCATGATCACACCCCAATACCTTTACCATAGTATCCACCAGCGAATTCACACCTCTATCCACGGGGCGGGTCAATCTTTTCCCAAACTCAAGAGATTTGGGCTGAACGCCTATAAGCATAATCTTAACACCAGGGATTCCTTCCCTTAGGATGCGAAAGAGAATTCGCAAGGATTGCCTGTGGGTAGAGATTGACCCTGCACACATCTCGTCTTCATTTATTATGGCGTATGTGCCAGGATCTTTACCCATCTCCACAGCGTCGAAGAAGATAATGTGTGTTGGTTTTAATTTCTTCATTTCGCCCGTGAAGTTCTCAGGGACTGTACCACAGTCCATAAGGATCGCATTTTTTACTTTTTTACTTTTGAGTCTTGATATGACCGCTAGTCCCGCAGCGTCATCACCTCTTAGCCTGTTGCCGATGCCCACTAACAAGAGCTTCTCTGAACCATTCAGAAATGCTAATAAGAGGTTTTCAAATGTCATATAGTTAACACATTTTTTAATATGATTTAAAGGTGTTCATATTGTCTACCCTTCCAAAATTGACGCTAGTTCAGGACAAGGCCATTATATCAGGATCAGAAGCGGAGACTATCCATCAACAAGGTTTTTTTGGAGATCTGGAAGGAGGGCGTTTGACTTTATTGGATGTTGAGGCGCTTTTTCTTGTCGAGAGGGAGAAGGTCGTGGTATCAGATTCAACTGGGAAGGTTATGACTTTTCCTGAGCTAGTCGAGTATTTCTCTAAGAAGGATCCTGATTTTTGGTTACGTTACCTTCTTTACTCTGATTTGCGTCGCAGAGGGTACATAGTAAAGCCGGGGTATGGACCCAAGTTAGAATTTAGAGTTTATAGGCGTGGAGCCGTTGTTGGAAAAGAGCCAGCCAAATATTTGGTGTATGGCTTGGTTGAGGGTAAAACAATCAGTTTAACAGATTTGAAAGCGATTTCCAACACCGCAAAGTTATCTAAGAAAGATTTAGTGTTAGCCGTGATAGACCGGCAGGGAGAGATAACATACTATGACGCCAGAGAGATCACTTTCTGATGTGATTGGGGGCGACCATAACTCTGTTGTTTGTGCAGATGAGGCCGCAGGCACAGTTAACGGCAGAGAGGCAGACATAACAAATATGATCAATGCAAGGAAGATCAAAAACTCTGATAAAATTAAATCGTATTTTAAGCTGATTAGACCAGTAAATGCTTTGATGATGGGGTTCGCAGTAGTTGTGGGCGAAGTTGCGATGCTGGGGGGCGTGCCAGATGCGATCAAGATCCTTTCTGGATTTTTGGTTTCCTTCTTTTTGACTTCAGCTGCGATGGTAGTAAACGATATAGTAGACATAGATATAGACCGAATAAATACACCAGAGCGCCCAATACCCTCAGGCAGCGTATCTATAAAATCTGCTAAGTTGTACGCTGCAATATTGGCGATTGCAGGCATAATGTCCGCGTTCCCCCTCTCAGCATATGGCGTCCCTTTGGCAGTCATAACTTTCTTGATATCGTTAGCGTATAACATGAGGGGCAAGAAGGCAGGTTTTGTGGGGAACGTGATGGTAGCCTATTGTGTGGCAGTCCCATTTCTCTTTGGCGGGTTAGCTGTTGCAGAGACTATAGACATCAAAATCTCAGTTTTCTTTTTACTGGCGTTCCTTGCTACTACAGGAAGAGAGGTTGTCAAAGGGATAGCAGACATGGAGGGAGATCGAATAAAGGGCATCGCCACCTTGGCATTGTCCTGCGGACCAAAGAAGGCAGCCCTTGTTGCAGCTGCACTTTATCTTGGCGCGGTAGCTTTGACACCTATACCTGCGATATTTGGAATATTGGGAATCTGGTACTCCATATTAGTGACATTTGTCGATATTGGTTTTGTTTATTCATCAACGATCATTCTGAGGAGACAAGACAAGAAAACTGCTCTTAGGGTTAAGAAGGAGACAATGATCTGGATGCTCCTTGCGCTGCTAGCCTTCTTATTTGGTGGGCTATCTTCCTAGAATTTTTGTTACTTCTTCGAGGGTTACCGAGAATTCCTTCTTGTTTGCCATCTCTCTGAGTTTGAATATGCCTGTCTTTAGTTCCTCCGGTCCAACTATTAGTACGTAAGGGATCTTTTTCACGTCAGCATATTCCAATTGCCTTCCAAGCTTCCGCCCCATCAGGTCGGTCTCTGCAACTATCCCAAGTTTAAGGAGGCGTTCACGTAGCCGTATAGCCTCCGGCAAAACCTCCGCACTGGTGTTAGCTATGAACACAGCCGTTTTTGATGGGCTGATGACACTTCTGATGCGCTCATTTAGAACCTCATATAGCCGCTCAACGCCGAGTGAGATGCCTGTTGCGGGGGTTGGACCTCCGCCAAACTTCTCTATTAGAGAGTCATAGCGACCTCCGCCAGCAACGCTTCCGATTTGCGCTTCCTTTACTTTAATCTCAAATACTGGACCGGTGTAGTAATCGAGCCCCCTGACTAGGCTGAAATCCACTACTAACAAATTTTCTAGTCCATAAGGTTCAGAGAGCTCAATCATGCGTCGGAGTTCTTGTATTCCTTCCTTGATAGACTTGGATGATCCAAACCTTTGCTCTGCATATTCTAACGCTTCTGACCCTTGATAATGAGTAAATTCTAAGATCTTTTCTATCAATTCGTTCTTTAAACCGATCTTTTCAAACTCCTTCGAGACATCTTCCTCGCCTATCTTCTCTATTTTATCAAGTGTACGGAACACACAAATTGAGACTTCTGGAGAAATGGATAAAGTGTCCATCATGCCTTCAAGGATCTTTCGGTTATTAACCCTAACCTCAAATCCTTCAAGCCCAAGGGATTTTAGGGCGTCTACTGCTGTAGATATACACTCCATGTCTGCCTCCACCCTAGCAGAGCCGACTATATCGATGTCGGCCTGAAGAAACTCCCTTAACCTGCCGCTTTGGGGCTCTTCGTAGCGCCAAACCTTGGATATGCAGTATCTCTTGAAAGGCTTAACTAAGTTAGGATTGCTAGCCACGACCCTAGCCAAGGGTACAGTGAGGTCAAAACGCAGACCTATCCACCTTCCGCCCTTGTCTTGGAATTTGTAGATCTGGCGCTCAACCTCCTCGCCACCCTTAGCTGAGAGTACCTCCCATAGCTCAATTGCGGGCGTGTCCATTTCCTCAAAACCGTGCAACTCAAAAGCTTCCCTGATCTTTCCTAGCATGTGCTGTCTTACTCTCATCTCGTCAGGGAGAAAGTCCCTTGTGCCACGAGGTCTGCCAAACTTCATCTTAAAGTACCTCAAGCCAATTTTTAACTAATCTATTAATATGGTTTTGGACCGTTTTGTATGTTAAATGCCCCTTTTATCAAAAAACTTCTGCCGATAGTGTTAAAAGGCAGTCCCTAATCCCCTTAAATGGGGCCCGTAGCTCAGTACGGTAGAGCAGCGGGCTTTTAAATAAAATGAAGAGACCCGTTGGTCTCGGGTTCAAATCCCGACGGGCCCGCCATTCATTTCGCAAAAGTATTGTTTGGGTAAGCTGCATAGTTTGACATTGCTCAAGAACTTTCAATTAAAGTAAATTATAGTTAGTTATGGCAATAGAAAAATTCAAAAATTACTGGCGGCGAATAACTTTTTCCTTCCCATCGAGGTTTATTAAGAGACCTACATCACCTTCTTTGAGATCGCCTGAAATTTTTTCAGAAGGTAACTCTAAAAACCTCTTTTCTTCCAAGTCAAGAATAGTAACAGTGCTTCCACTTCTGGCACCAATGCTTACTCTTTTAATGTCAGTCTTGTCTATTTTTGCAACATCAGCAGTAGCCCTTTGCGAAAGAGACCTTCTCTTGTGATCTTCTACATCTTCGAGGATCAACTTGCCACGGTGGTGACCTAATACCTTGAATATTCTTTCCTTAAAAGAGACGAGATCGCCTGGTTCTAATGCTGGCAATTTAACAGATATTGTTGTTCGGTAATGCCTCTTCCCTGTCATTCTATCCGTTCCCATTATCTTTGCGGTCTCTTTTAGATCAGCGCCTGTGATTTCTGATAGTTTTTTTGCGAATAGTCGGGCCTTACTACTTGTAAGAAATTTTATGTCTATGCCTCCGTCTTTTTCCTGAATTTCTGTTATGTCTGACCTGTCTTTGAGAACATTTCTGTAAAATTTATCTATGCTTGATTCGACGGTTTTTCTGCTCTCCTCACTGAGTTGCCCTTCTTCTCCTCTGATCTGCACTAGAGCCTCATACTTCCCGCTAGCAACGCTCTGGCAAAAATCGCATGTAATGTATTCCACCGTTGCCTCCCTTTTCAGAGAACTCGAGGCTCCTTCTGAAGTCAAGGTTATGTCCAAAACAACTTTTTTAGGTAATCCGCTTAGGTTCCATTCTGTCGCGCCGCCTTCTATCTTCAAGATCTTTGTGTCTTTGGGAATCGTTATGTTCCTTTTTAATTCGTTGATGGCGCCTTCAAGTGCAACCGAATTAGGATCTTTTTTCCTTATCCTAACCCACTTTTTCCCCTGCAAATAGGATAGGCAGGATCTGCAAAGTTTGACAATTAAATTGTTTGGGATGTGGCTAACCCTTTGGTCCCAAAAACAAGTCTCGCAGAGATTTTTAATTAAGGTTTTTCCCTTTGAGCCACATTTCGGGCAGAACCTGTCCATGTTCGCCCCTCATAACATCATTACAAATTGCGCGTGCGGGATTCCCCCTATGGTGATAATCGCCTCTCTGTGGACTAACCCAGCCTCGATCCCACACTTCACGGCAACCTCTCCCACAAAATTGGCTATGGTTGCTGACTTGATCAGGTCGATGGCGGCTTCCTTGGACATCTTCTCTCCACCGAAAAATTCCCTAGATACATCCAATATGAGGTTCCCATCCTGTATCCTTTTACCTAAGATCTCACAGTCGCATATAGCCATTATTACCTCGCCGTCTTTCGCCTCCCAAACCTTTACAAACACATTTTCCTCTTCCATTGCAACCATCTCACACAAGCGTCTTTGCCGGGTTTTTGGCACCACACACCTCACAAAGTATGAAAGTTAAGCGATCTTCTTTTACGAGTTTTGTGTCTGGCTTGTTGCAGGAAGCACATAAAACGTAAGATTTGACGTATCTTTGTATGAGCTCGTCTAACTGGGGCTTAGCGAATTTGCCGTGCAGAGCTGCTCTTGTCTCTTCTATTGTTCCTGAAGTGGCAAGCTCCCTCACTATGAATTTCAGCAGATGATTCGGGTCTCTATTGAGCTTCCCAGCGATCTCCTTGAAGTTGTATATTATGGTCTTAGATCCAATTATATTGCTGTCTGCTTGTGGCAATTCGTACTTTGAAGACTTTATCGCCTTCTCAGGGATCTTTGAAAACCCCCTCTCTAATAATGCCTCGTAGTCCAACTTCATCCCACAATATGAGAAAATGGAAACACCTTAATAAAGCTTGAAGAAAAAAATTAAGCCACTGGGTCATTTAATTATACAAATTTCGGGGTAATCAGTATGGCGCCGATTGTAATCACCTCTGCCCTACCCTACAGCAACGACAGACTTCATTTAGGTCACCTTAGGTCAACCTACCTCCCAGCAGACATCTACGCAAGATTCCTCAGAAGGGTCGGCGAGGATGTGATATATGTTTGTGCCACAGATGAGCATGGCACTCCTATTGCGCTGAGAGCCGAGAAGGAGAGGGTTAAGCCGAAAGACATTGCCGACAGATACCACCCACTCATAAGAGATGACTTGACTAGGATGGGGTGTAGCTTTGATGTTTTCTCAAGAACAACCGAAGGTATACATTATGAGACAACAAAGCAGTTTTTCCTAGAATTATTTAAAAAAGGTTACATTTACGAGCAGGAGATCGAACAGCTAAGGTGTCCCAAGTGTAGTAAATTTTTGCCGGACAGATATGTGGAGGGGACATGCCCATTTTGTGGGTTTGAGGGTGCAAGAGGAGACTCGTGCGATTCCTGCGGGAGGTACCTGCGCCCGACTGATTTGAAAAATCCGAAGTGTGCGATATGTGGGGCAGTTCCAGAGTCTGCAAGTACTAAACATTGGTTCTTCAAGCTCACGGCCTTTGAGGAGAAGTTGAAGGAGTGGTTGGAGAGCAATGAGAGCATCCCCCAGAATGTGAGGAATTATGCACTGAATTGGGTTAAGGAGGGTTTGAAGGACTGGTGTATCACGAGGGACATGGGTTGGGGCGTGCCCGTTCCTATCGAGGGCGCAGAAGGGAAGGTGATATACGTATGGTTTGATGCCCCAATAGGGTACATATCAGCAACCCGGGACCTCTTCATAAGAAAGAAAGACCCTGAAGGCTGGCGACGCTATTGGCAGGGCGAGGGGAAGATAGTCCACTTCATA